>NZ_JBSFJL010000014.1:158428-224747 GCF_053598035.1 Streptomyces sp. NPDC001204
GCCGGGTGACCGGAGAGACCCGGACGGACCCGAGCGCCGAGCAGGCCGGGTGACCGGAGAGACCCGGGCAGACCCGAGCGCCGAGCAGGCCGGGTGACCGGAGAGCCCCGGACGGACCCGAGCGCCGAGCAGGCCGGGTGACCGGAGAGCCCCGGGCAGACCCGAGGTGCCGGGCAGGCCGGGTGGCCGGAGAGCCCCGGGCAGACCCGAGGTGCCGGGCAGGCCGGGTGGCCGGAGAGACCCGGGCAGACCGGGCGACCAAGCGGTGTCCGTCCCGCCGACCGCTCCGGCTCCGGCTCCGGCTCCGGCTCCGGCAGGACCTGCACCATCATCCCGCGCGAGACGCGACCTCCGCCCCCGGACAGGACCGGCTCCCTCACCCCAGACGGGACCCGGCCTCCGGCTCCGGCAGGACCAGCGCCACCATCCCGCGCGAAACCCGGCCTCCGCTCCCGGACAGCACCGGCACCCCCGCCCCGCGTCGGCCCGGCCCCCGCCCCCGGACGCATCCGTGAGAGAGGCCCTAGGGTGGGGCCGTCATTGAGGATCGTGGGGGCGATGGGGCAGCGAGGGCCCCGGGGGACTGGCGGAGGACGGAAGGCAGTGGGCAAGAGAAGGCGCGTCGCCGAGCGACGGAATACGACTCCGGCCGTGGTCGGCGGGGTGATCGCCGTGGTCGTCGTCGGGGCGGGCATAGGCGTCTACTCGCTGTACGGGGGCGGCGGGGAGGCCGACCGGACACAGTCGGCGGCCGGCCACGGCGAGGCGAAGAAGAACACCGGCCCGCTGTCGGCGACCGAGGTGCGGACCACGGCAGAGGGGTTCCTGGCGGCCTGGCAGCAGGGCAAGCCCGCCGAGGCGGCCGCCGCGACCAGCGACACCGCGGCGGCCACCGCCCTGCTGACCGGCTACGCCAAGGACGCGCATCTGAAGGACGTCACCCTGACCGCGGGCACCGCCGCGGGCGGCAAGGTGCCGTTCTCCGTGAAGGCCACGGTGTCGTACAAGGGCCTGACCAAGCCCCTGGCGTACGACAGCGCGCTGACCGTCGTCCGGGGCGCCGCGGACGGCAAGCCGGTCGTGGACTGGCACTCCTCCGTCGTCCACCCCGAGCTGAAGGACGGCGACACCCTCGTCACGGGTGAAGCCGGTACCCCGCCGGTCAAGGCCCTGGACCGGGACGGCGGCGAGATGACCACCGCCAAGTACCCGTCGCTGGGTCCGGTCCTGGACGGGCTGCGCGAGAAGTACGGCGAGACGGCCGGCGGCAGCGCGGGCGTGGAACTGCGCGTGATCCGCGGGAAGGCGTCGAAGAAGGCGGAGCTGTCCGACAAGACGCTCGCCGAGCTGAGCAAGGGCACGCCGGGCACGGTGAAGACGACGCTGAGCCCGTCCCTCCAGGCGGCGGCCGAGAAGGAGGTGGCCAGGACCGAGCGGGCCTCGGTGGTCCTGATGCGTCCGTCGACCGGTGAGATCCTCGCGGTGGCGAACTCCAACCACGGCTTCAACACCGCCTTCCAGGGCTCCCTCGCCCCCGGCTCCACGATGAAGATCATCACCTCGTCGCTGCTCTTCGAGAAGAAGCTGGCCTCGGTGAACAAGCCGCACCCCTGCCCGAAGTTCTTCACCTACGGCGGCTGGAAGTTCCAGAACGACAAGAAGTTCGAGATCAAGGACGGCACCTTCAAGGCGAGCTTCGCCCGGTCCTGCAACACGGCCTTCATCAGCCAGGCGCCGAAGCTCAAGAACTCCGACCTGACCCAGCAGGCCCAGCAGGTCTTCGGCCTGGCGCTGGACAACTGGGCGATCGGAGTGCCGTCCTTCGACGGCGCGGTCCCGGTGCAGTCGGCGGCCCCGATGGGCGCCTCGCTCATCGGGCAGGGCGGGGTCCGTATGAACCCGCTGAACATGGCGTCGGTGGCCTCGACGGTCAAGGCGGGCGTCTTCCACCAGCCGTACCTGGTCTCCCCGTCCGTCGACAACCGCAAGCTGGCCACGGCCTCCCGGACGATGTCCGCCTCCACCCTGTCCCAGCTGCGCGAGGTGATGCAGTACACCGCCGCGTACGGCACGGCCGCCGAGGCCATGGCCGGACTCGGCCCGGACTACGGCGCGAAGACGGGCTCCGCCGAGGTCGACAACCAGAAGAAGGCCAACGGCTGGTTCACCGCCTACCGCGGCGACCTCGCGGCCGCGGGTGTCGTCCAGGCGGGCGGCCACGGCGGCGACACGGCCGGTCCGATAGTGGCGTCCCTGCTGAAGGCGGGGAGCTGACGACGGCCGGGCACAGGAGCTGACGACGGCCGCGCACATCACTGGCGGCCGTCGTCACCGACCGGCCCACGTCTCCGGCGAGCCCACATCTCCGGCGAGCCCACGTCTCCGGCGGCCGGTGTCACCCGCGGGCGTCACCCGTGGGCGACCACCGCCGGTGACGCCGCCGCCAGGTAGGTCCGCCGCAGGAACCTGAGCAGTGTCTTCGTCTCGAGCTGTACCACCGAGACACCGCGCGCGGAGTGGAACTCGATCACGGCCTGCACCCGGCCGCAGGGCCACACCCGCACGTCACCGCTGCCGACCGGGGCGCGCAGCCCCTGTTCGAGCAGTGACCGGGGGAAGGTCCACTCGTGCGATCCGGGCAGGTCCACCCGCACGGCGCGCGGGTCCTGAAGGGGGTCGTAGCGCAGGACGACCGGGACGGCCCCGACGTCCTCGGGGACGTCGTCCGTGAGGATGTGGGCTCGTGCGTGCTGTTCGACTACCGACATCGGACGACCCCTAACGCTGTGTGACCTGTGCGAGGGCTGAACATCCGCTTCCCCTCCAATGTCGCATATTTCCTGGATTCCGCTTCTCGAACATCCGGGAAACGGCACACATCGACGAGGGCCTCGCTCTTGCAAGGGGTTCGCAACAAGCCTCTATCATCGAACGGTGCATGTGCCTGACGGATTCATCAACGCCCCCATCTCCGTAGCCACCGGAGTCGTCGCCGCCGGCGCCGTCGCCGTGAGCCTGCGCGGTGCGCGCCGGGAACTCGACGAACGGACCGCGCCGCTGGCCGGTCTCGTCGCGGCGTTCATCTTCGCCGTGCAGATGCTGAACTTCCCCGTCGCGGCCGGCACCAGCGGCCACCTCCTCGGCGGGGCGCTGGCCGCGATACTCGTGGGCCCGTTCACCGGGGTCCTGTGCGTCAGTGTCGTCCTGCTCATGCAGGGCATCCTCTTCGCCGACGGCGGCCTGACCGCGCTCGGCGTCAACATCACCGACATGGCGATCGTCACGACGGTGGTGGCCTACGCCGTCTTCCGCGGACTGGTGAAGGTGCTCCCGCGGCGCCGCCGCTCGGTCACCGTGGCCTCCTTCGCCGCCGCGCTCGTCTCCGTGCCGGCCGCCGCCGTCGCCTTCACGCTGATCTACGCGGTCGGCGGCACCACCGACGTGGCGATCGGCAAGGTCGCCACCGCCATGATCGGCGTGCACGTCCTCATCGGCATCGGCGAGGCCGCGATCACCGCGCTGACCGTGGGCGCCGTCATCGCCGTGCGCCCTGACCTGGTGTACGGCGCGCGCGGCCTGGAGCAGCGGCTGAAGCTGCGGGTGAACGGCGAGCTCGTCGACGCCCCCGCGGCCGAGCCGGCGCCCGTGCCCGCCGCCGCCCGGTCCCACCGCAAGCTGTGGGCCACCGGTCTGGTAACCTCCCTCGTCCTCGCCGGGTTCGTCAGCTTCTACGCCTCGGCCAACCCGGACGGTCTGGAGAAGGTCGCGCACGACCAGGGCATCGACAAGAAGGAGGAGCGGCACGCCTCGTCCGGCTCCCCGCTTGCCGACTACGGCGTCAAGGACGTCTCCGACGCCCGGCTGTCCGGCGGGCTCGCGGGCGTGATCGGCGTCGGGGCGACCGTCGTCGCGGGCAGCACGGTCTTCTGGGTGGTCCGCAGGCGGCGTACGGCCGCCGAGCCGTCCGCCCCCTCCTCCCAGGCCGCCTGACATGGGGGCGGGCCACGCGCACCGGCTGTACCGGCACGGGCACTCCCCCGTGCACGCGATGCCGCCGCACACCAAACTGGCCGCGGCCTTCGCCTTCGTCGTGGTCGTGGTGTCGACCCCGCGGGAGGCGATGTGGGCGTTCGCCGTGTACGCCGTCCTGCTCGCCGTCGTCGCCTCCGTGGCCCGCGTGCCCGCCGGCTTCCTGCTCAAGCGGCTGCTGATCGAGGTCCCGTTCGTCGCGTTCGCGGTGCTCATGCCGTTCGTGGCCCAGGGCGAGCGGGTGGACGTACTCGGGATGTCGCTGAGCGTGAACGGGCTGTGGGGCGCCTGGAACGTGCTCGCCAAGGGCACCCTCGGCGTCGCCGCGTCCGTGCTGCTGGCGAGCACGACGGAGCTGCGCGAACTGCTGCTGGGTCTGCAACGCCTGAAGCTGCCGCCGCTGCTGGTGCAGATCGCGTCCTTCATGATCCGTTACGGCGACGTCATCACCGACGAGATGCGGCGGATGCGGATCGCCCGCGAGTCACGCGGGTTCGAGGCGCGCGGGATCCGGCACTGGGGCGTGCTCGCCAAGTCCGCGGGCGCGCTGTTCATCCGCTCCTACGAGCGCGGGGAGCGGGTGCACCTGGCCATGGTGAGCCGGGGCTACGCCGGTTCGATGCCGGTCATCGACGAGGTGACCGCGTCCCGGGCGCAGTGGTCGTACGCCCTGGCCCTCCCCTGTGCCGCGCTCGCCGTCTGTCTGCTGGGATGGGTCCTGTGACAGCTTCTCTGGAGGTCTCCGGCCTCGCCTTCGCCTACCCCGACGGCCACCAGGCCCTGTTCGGTGTCGACTTCGGCATCGGGCGCGGCGAGCGGGTCGCCCTGCTCGGCCCCAACGGCGCCGGGAAGACGACCCTCGTGCTGCATCTGAACGGCATCCTGAGCGGGGGCACCGGGACGGTGACGGTCGCCGGGCTGCCGGTCGGCAGGAAGCACATGGCCGAGATCCGGCAGAAGGTCGGCATCGTCTTCCAGGACCCGGACGACCAGTTGTTCATGCCGACCGTGCGGGAGGACGTGGCCTTCGGGCCCGCGGCGGCCGGGCTCAAGGGTCCGGAGCTGGAGACGCGGGTCACCACGGCCCTGGAGCGGGTCGGCATGCGGGACTTCGCCGACCGCCCGCCGCACCACCTCTCCTTCGGCCAGCGCCGCCGGGTCGCGGTGGCGACCGTCCTCGCCATGGAGCCGGAGATCCTGGTCCTGGACGAGCCCTCGTCCAACCTGGACCCCGCCTCGCGCCGTGAACTGGCCGACATCCTGCGCGCGTTGGACGTGACGGTGCTCATGGTCACCCACGACCTGCCGTACGCGCTGGAGTTGTGCCCGCGCTCGCTCGTCCTGAGCGACGGCGTGATCGTGGCGGACGGACCGACCGGCGAACTGCTCTCCGACGACGCCCTGATGCGCGCCCACCGCCTGGAGCTGCCCTTCGGCTTCGACCCGCGGTCCGTGACGACGGGTGCCTGACGCGTCGGGACGGGCGGACGAGCGGGCAGCGTCGACGTAACGATCGTGCCAAGCCGACCGGCCGCAGGAATCGCAGGCCGGGGCCACTGGTTGCACCCACTGTCGCAGGCGAAGAGCGGAAGGAGTGGCGGACGTGGACGTGCACGGCGCAGTGGCCGAGGGCTTCGAGCAGGTCGGGGAGGCGTTCGCGGCGAACTTCGCGCTCCGGGGCGAACGGGGCGCGGCGGTGGCCGTGTACCGGGACGGGCACAAGGTCGTGGACCTGTGGGCGGGGACGCGGGACGTCGACGGTACGGCGGACTCGGCGCCCTGGGAGCGGGGCACCGCGCAGATCGTGCGCTCGGCGACCAAGGGCGTCGCCGCCGCCGTGCTCCTGCTGCTGCACCAGCGCGGGGAGCTGGACCTGGACGCGCCGGTGGGAGCGTACTGGCCCGAGTTCAAGGCGGCGGGCAAGGAGCGGACCCGGGTCCGCGACCTGCTCGCCCACCGTGCGGGCGTCCCCGTCCTCGACCGGCCGCTGACACCGGAGCAGGCCGCCGATCCGGTGCTGGGCGCCGAGGCGGTCGCCGCGCAGGCGCCGGTCTGGGAGCCGGGCACGGACCACGGCTACCACGCGCAGACGTACAGCTGGCTGACCGGCGAGCTGGCGCGGCGGGTCACGGGCCGGGCGATCGGCGAGTGGATCGCGCGCGAGGTGGCCGGCCCGGTGGGGGCCGACCTGTGGGTGGGGCTGCCGCCGGGCGAGGCCGGGCGCGTGGGCCTGGTGGGCCAGGTGGAGCCGCCGCGTTCCGCGTCGGGTCTGCGCACCCGCCCCAAGCGGTCCGTGGCCGAGGCGTACGCCGACCCGGAGTCGCTGACCCGGCGGGCGTTCGCGGCGATCACCCCGCTGCCGGACGAGAACGACCCCGCCTACCGCGCGGCGGTCCTGCCCGCGTCCAACGGCATCGCCACGGCAGACGGTCTGGCCCGCTTCTACGCGGCGCTGATCGGCGAGGTGGACGGCGGGACCCGCCTGTTCACCCCGCAGACCATGGAGCTGGCGCGCACGGAGCACTCCGCCGGGCCCGACCGCGTGCTGGTGGCCCCCACACACTTCGGCCTCGGCCACATGCTGCACAGCCCGGCGTCCCCGCTGCTCGGCCCCGGCTCCTTCGGCCACCCCGGCCGCGGTGGCGCCCTGGCTTTCGCCGACCCGGACTCGGCCATCGCCTTCGCCTACGTCACCAACGGCTTCCACCTCGATGTGACGGCGGACCCCAGGGCCCAGGCCCTGGTCCACGCGCTGCGCACGTCCCTGACGTAGCGCTCCCCGTGGAAGTTCAGACGTGGATGGGCTGCGACGTGCGGCCCGACGCCTGGTCGATCTCGCCGTGCGCCTTGGTCAGGAGCTGCATGGCGAGTTCGTTCAGGGCCCTCGCGCCGGCGATCTCCTCACCGACCCGAGGCTGATCGGAGTCGGTGTGGTGGCGGCTGGCCCTGCCGTGGGCCCGGACCTCGCTGCCGTCGGGCAAGCGGACCAGCGCCGCCGCCCGGGTGTGCTGCCCGTCCTCCTGGAACTCCAGCTCGATGTGCCATCCCACAACGGTCTTCATCATGACGGTCACCTCCGGAACACCTCCTTCCAGGGTGCTCCTCGGCCGCCGCCCGCGCACCCAAGGGAGCCCGCGCTAGCCGGTGTGCAGCATCAGCCCGATGCCGACGACCAGCAGCCCGGCGGCCGCGATGCGCGGCGCCCCGAAGCGCTCCTTGAAGAACACGGCGCCGATCGCGGCGCCCACGATGATCGACGACTCCCGCAGCGCGGCGATCGGTGCGAGTTCCGCCTTCGTCTGCGCCCACAGCACCAGCGCGTACGCCGCCACGGACAGCGCCGCCCCGAGCAGCCCCACCGCGGCGTACGGCCGCAGCTGGGCGTCCGTGCGCCCGCGCCAGTGCCACACCGCGTACGCCGGGATCACCACGCCCTGGATCGCCATCAGCCAGGCGATGTACCCGAGGGACGACCCGGAGGCCCGCACCCCGAGCCCGTCGAGGACCGTGTACGCCGCGATGGCCAGTCCGGTCGCCAGGGCGGCGCCGATCGCCGCCCAGTCGGGCCGGCGGCCGCGCAGGCCCCACAGGGCGACACCGGTCAGGCCGGCACAGGACACGGCGACGCCCGCGGCCGCCCAGCCGTCGGGCACCTCGTGCGCGAAGACGGCGGCGAGCACGGTGACGACGAGCGGGGCGGTGCCGCGCGCGATCGGATAGGCCTGCCCGAAGTCGCCCAGCCGGAAGGACTTCATCAGCAGGGCGTAGTACACGACGTGGATCGCGGCCGAGATGAGCAGGTACGGCCACGCGCCGCGGGCCGGGAGCGCGGCGAACGGCGCCATGGCCAGCCCGATCAGCAGGCCGCCGCCCGCGATGAGGGTGAACCCGGTCAGTTTGTCGGTGATCTTGTGGGCGATCGCGTTCCAGCTGGCGTGCGTGACCGCGGCGAGCAGGACGGCCGCGGTGACCGCCGGCGTCACGAGGTGCGCTCGCGCACGTCCACGAGGACGCCCCCGGCCTGGGCGACCAGCGCCCCGGGTGCCATGGGGAAGACGGTGTACGGGGTTCCGGCGGCCGCCCAGATGACGTCGTGGTCCAGCAGCGACCGGTCGGCGAGCACGCGGGTCCGGGTCCGGTGCCCGAAGGGCGGTACGCCGCCGATGGCGTAGCCGGTCGCCTCGCGCACGACGTCCGCCTTGGCCCGCGTGACCTTCTCGGCGCCGAGTTCCTCCCGGACACGCTCGACGTCCACCCGCGAGGCACCGTCCATGAGCACCAGCACCGGTTCACCGTCGGCCGCGAAGATCAGCGACTTGCAGATCTGGCTCAGCTCGCAGCCGACGGCCGCCGCGGCCTCGGCGGCGGTCCTGGTCGCCTCGGGAAACCTGCGGACCTCGGGGATCAGCGCGTCGAGCCCGAGCTCGCGCAGGGCGTCGGCGAAACGGGGGTGGGCTCCTGACTCGGATGTCGTCGTCATGAACGGCAGGCTAGCTGCCGGTTACAGACATCACGAAAGATTTCCCACGTGACGGACGAGGCTGCAGAAACGGCCGAGGCCGGTGAGGGTGCGCCGTCCCCACGGCACCCTCACCGGCCGGTCCCTCCGGCGAGCTACGAGCTCACACCTGTACGAGTTCCCGCCGCTCGTCCGGGTCGGCGTGCCGCGGCTGCTCGGTGCGCAGGGCCGTGCCCTCCACGTCCACGTCGGGCAGGGCGCGCTCCAGCCAGCCGGGCAGCCACCAGGCCCGCCGGCCCAGCAGGGCCAGTACGGCCGGCACGATCGCCATGCGCACGATGAACGCGTCGAAGAACACCGCGATCGCCAGCCCGAAGCCGATCATCTTGACCATCGACTCGCTGGAGCCGATGAAGCCGGAGAAGACGGCGATCATGATGACCGCGGCGGCCGTCACCACCCGTGCGCCGTGCCGGAACCCGGTCACCACGGCCTGGCCCGGCTTCTCCCCGTGGACGTACGCCTCGCGCATCCGGGTGACGAGGAAGACCTCGTAGTCCATCGCGAGGCCGAAGACGACGCCCACCATGAAGATCGGCATCATCGACATCACCGGGCCGGTCTCCTCCACGTTCATCAGGCCCGACAGCCAGCCCCACTGGAAGACCGCGACCACCGCGCCGAGCGCCGCCAGCACCGACAGCAGGAAGCCGAGCGCCGCCTTGAGCGGGACCAGGACCGAGCGGAAGACCACGATCAGCAGCAGGAAGGCCAGGCCGACCACCAGCGCCAGATACGGCAGCAGCGCGTCGTTGAGCTTCTGCGAGACGTCGATGTTCATCGCTGTGGACCCGGTGACCAGGACTTTCGCGTCGGTCTTGGCCTCGATGTCGCCGCCCGCGCCGCGGATGGCGTGCACCAGGTCCTCGGTGGCGGTGGAGGACGGCTTGGAGTCGGGGACGACGGTCACGGTCGCGGTGTCGCCGGCCGCGTTGGGCTGCGCCTCCGTCACCGTCACGACGTTCTTGAGGCCCCTGATCTCGTCCGTGACCTTGGTGAAGGACGCCTTGGGGTCGGCGCTGTCCTTGGCGTCGACCACGACCATCAGCGGGCCGTTGAAGCCGGGTCCGAAGCCCTCCGAGAGCAGGTCGTAGGCGCGGCGCTGGGTGGTGGAGACGGGCTGGGAGCCGTCGTCCGGCAGGCCCAGTTCGAGGGAGGCGGCCGGGATCGCGGCGGCGCCCAGGCCGAGCACGCCGAGCAGCAGCACGGCGACGGGGCGGCGGACGACGAAGCTCGCCCAGCGGGTGCCCATGTTGGGCCGGTCCGGCTGCCGCGCGGGGCGCCCGCGGCGGAGCAGCCCGCTCGTCGCGCCGGCCGGCTTGACCTTGCGGCCCGCGTAGCCCAGCAGGGCCGGGATCATCGTCAGCGCGATGAGGACGGCGATGACGACCGTGCCGGCCGCCGCCAGGCCCATCTTCGTCAGCATCGGGATGTTGACCACGGACAGTCCCACCAGGGCGATCACGACCGTCAGCCCGGCGAAGACCACCGCGGAGCCCGCGGTGCCGACGGCCCGTCCGGCCGCCTCCTCGCGCTCGCGGCCCTCGGCGAGTTCGGCCCGGTAGCGGGAGACGATGAACAGGGCGTAGTCGATGCCGACCGCGAGGCCGATCATCGTGGCCAGGATGGAGGTGGTGGAGCCCAGGTCCAGGGTGTGGGCGAGGGCGGTGATCGTCGAGACGCCGATGCCGACGCCGACGAGCGCGGTCAGGAGCGGCAGTCCGGCCGCGAGGAGCGAGCCGAAGGTGATGACGAGGACGACGGCCGCGACCGCGATGCCGATGACCTCGCTCGCGCCGGTCTGCGGCGCGCTCTGGAGGGCGTCGCCGCCGATCTCCACGGTCAGCCCGGCGTCCCGCGCGTGCTGCGCGGCCTCGTTCAGGGCGGTGCGGGAGGAGTCCTCCAGCTCCATGCCGGAGACCTTGTACCGCACCGACGCGTAGGCGATCGTGCCGTCCTGGCTGACGGCCCTTCCGGTGTAGGGGTCGGCGACGGAGGCGACCTCGGAGCCGCGGGACAGGTCCTCGACCGTCTTCTCGACGGTCGCCTTGTTCCCGGCGTCCGTCATCTTCTCGCCGCTCGGCGCCTTGAACACCACGCGGGCGGTGGCCCCGTCGGCGCTCGCCCCCGGGAAGCGCTGTTCCAGCAGGTCGAAGGCCTTCTGCGCCTCGGTGCCCGGGATGGAGAAGGAGGTGTTTCCGGCCGTCGGCGCGGAGACGGCGCCGACGCCCGCCAGGGTCAGCAGTGCCAGCCAGATCAGGGCGACGAAGTGCCGTCGCCGGAAGGCGAGGCGGCCGAGTCTGTAGAGGAACGTGGCCACGTTGACGTACTCCCGGTCATGTCGTGGGGGTGATTGTGGGCAGGGGTGATCAGCCCGACGACGTGAGCGGTGACGTCAGAGGGTGGGCTTGCTGGGGAGAGGTGTCAGGAGGTCGGTACGCCGAGGGCGGGGAGGACCACGGCGTCGATGTACGAATGCAGGAAAGCCTGGGTCGGCGGCTGGGCCTCGATGAGCGTCCGGACGACGAAGCCGCCGGCCAGCATGTGCACCACGAAGTCCAGCGCCGGGCAGTCCGCCCGGATCTCGCCCCGGTCGACTGCGCGTTGCAGCAGTGCGCGGAACTCGGCCATCTCCGGTTCGATGAGCTGCTCCCGGAAGGCCTGTCTGAGGTCCGGGTTGGTGTGCATCGCCATGGCCAGGGCCCGCATCAGGGCGGAGTTCTGCTCCATGACGCAGTCGTCCTCGCGGGTGACGAGGGCGTGCAGGTCGGTGCGGAGCGCTCCGGTGTCGATCGCGTCGAGCCGTACCGGCTTGCCGTGCCGCATGGCCCCCACGACGAGCTCGGCCTTCCCGCCCCACTGGCGGTAGAGGGTGGCCTTGCTGGACCGGGTGCGGGCGGCGACGGCGTCCATGGTGAGGGAGTCGTAGCCGACCTCGCGGAGCAGGTCGAGCACCGCGGCGTACAGCTCCGCCTCACGTTCGGGCGTGAGGCGGCTGCGGCGCCCGGTCGCGACCTCGGCCATGTCTGCCGCCTTCCCGCTTGGAACGACACCGTTTCGTACACGAAGAATGTAGCGCACCCCTCGAACGAAACGATACCGTTTCGTACGTGTCCTGGGTCACGACTGTCGGTTCCGCATAAGTTGCTGCGGTCCATACCCGGGCAAAGCATGAGAACGTGAGTTATTTGCGCCTGCCGCACCTCAGCGGCGACCTGTTGTGCTTCGTGGCCGAGGACGACCTCTGGCTGGCGCCGCTCGACGGAGCGGGCCGTGCCTGGCGCCTCACGGTGGACCGCACGAAGGTCGGCCCACCCCGCTTCTCGCCCGACGGGCGGCACATCGCGTACACGAGCTGGCGCAGTCTGGTGCCCGAGATCCACCTGGTCGCGGTGGACGGCGGGCCCGCCCGCCAGCTGACCTACTGGGGCAGCACCGACACCCGCGTGTGCGGATGGGCACCGCCCGACGAACACGGCCGCACCGACATCCTCGCCGTCGCCTCCCACGGCGAGCCGTTCTCCTACTTCACCTGGGCCTACAAGGTCGGCACCGACGGCTCCCCCGGCCGCAAGCTGCCCTGGGGGCCGGTCTCCGACCTCCAGGTAGCCGACGTGGAAGGCGGCCACAAGACCCTGCTGCTGACCGGGACGCCGCCGCACGAACCGGCCTCCTGGAAGCGGTACCGGGGCGGTGCGACGGGCCGGCTGTGGCTGCACGGGCAGCGGCTGCTCGCCGATGTCGGCGGGCATCTGGCCTGCCCGATGTTCGTCGGCGGCCGGATCGCCTTCCTCTCCGACCACGAGGGCGTCGGCAACCTCTACTCCTGCGCCCCCGACGGCTCCGACCTGCGCCGGCACACGGACCACGACGCCTTCTACGCCCGGCACGCCTCCAGCGACGGCACGCGGGTGGTGTACCAGTGCGCGGGCGACCTGTGGATCGTGGACGACCTGTCCGCGGACTCGGTCCCGCGCCGGCTGGAGGTGCGGCCGAGCGGGCCGCAGGCGGGCCGCCGCCGCTACCAGGTGCCGGCCGCCCAGCATGTCGACGGCATCTCCGTCGACGAGACCGGCCGGGCCAGCGCGGTCGTCGTACGCGGCTCCCTGCACTGGCTGACCCACCGCGACGGCCCCGCCCGCACCCTCATCGACACGCCCGGCGTGCGCATCCGGCTGCCGGAGATGCTCGGCGAGACCGGCCAGGTCGCCTACGTCACCGACGCGGACGGCGAGGACGCCGTCGAGATCACCCACCTCCCCCGGGCCAGCGGCACCCGCCCGCTGCGCCGGCTCGCCCCCGGCCGCCTCGGCCGCGTCCTGGAGACGGCCTCCGACCCCGCCGGCGAACGCCTGGCCCTCGCCTCCCACGACGGCCGGCTGCTGCTGCTCGACGTGAGCGACGTGAACGAGGGGGAGGCGGCGGAGGGGACGGAGGCGGTCGCGGGCGCCTCGCCGAACGGGGAGACCTCCGCCGGCCCGGATACCGCCGAAGGCCCCGAAGACGCCCGCGCGCCCGCCGCGACCGGTGCGCCGGAGGGTCCCGCCGCCACCGCCGCGGACACCGACGCGGCGGACGGACCGCCCGACCGTCTCACCGAACTGGTGCGGTCCGTGAACGGGCCCGTGCGGGACCTGGCGTTCTCGCCCGACGGGGCATGGCTGACCTGGTCGCACCCGGGAGTCGGACGTTCGCTGCGGCAGATCAGGATGGCGCGGATCCAGGACCGGTTGATCGTCGACGTCACCAACGGCCGCTTCGAGGACGAGAACCCGGTGTTCACCCGCGACGGCCGGTACCTGGCCTTCTTGTCCTGGCGCGGCTTCGACCCGGTGTACGACGTGCACACCGGCGACCTGTCCTTCCCGCTCGGCTGCAAGCCCTACCTCGTTCCGCTGTCCTCCGCGACCCCGTCCCCCTTCGCGCTGAACCCCGAGGGACGGCCGGCGGCCGGCGGCCTGGATCCCGTCGAGGACGAGGAGACCGGCGAGTCCGGCGCGGTGACCGTGGAGGTCGAGGGCCTGGCGAACCGGGTCACCCCGTTCCCGGTCATCGCCTCCAAGTACTCGGCGCTGCACCCGGTCGCCGGCGGCGGCCTGGTCTGGCTGCGCTGGCCGATCTCCGGCGCCCTGGGCGAGACGTTCGTCAACCCGGACGACACCACCGGCCGGCCGACGCTGGAGCACTTCAACATCAGCAAGGCCAAGAAGTACGAACTCGTCGGCCACCTGGACTGGTTCGCGGTGAGCGGCGACGGCACCCGGCTGGTCGTCGTCGACGAGGGCGATCTGCGCGCGGTGCCGTCCACGGAGATCGGCGACAGCGACACGACGACCTGGATCGATCTGCGCCGGATCCTGCACGTGGTCGACCCGGCCGCGGAGTGGCGCCAGTCGTACGAGGAGGCGGGCCGGCTGATCCGCGCCTACTTCTGGGAGCCGGACATGTGCGGCATCGACTGGGACGCGGTGCTCGCGCAGTACCGCCCGCTGGTCGAACGCGTCGCGTCCCCGGACGAGTTCGCCGACCTGCTGCGCGAGGTCCTCGGCGAACTGGGCACCTCCCACGCCTACGTCTCCCCCGCCCGCCGCAACGAGGGCCCCGCGCACTACCAGCGTCTTCAGGGGCTGCTCGGCGCCAACCTGACGTGCCGTGACGGCCGTTGGGTCATCCGGCGGATCCTGCCCGGCGACTCCTCCGACTCCAAGGCCCGCTCCCCGCTGGCCGGCGCGGGCATCCGCGAGGGCGCGGTGCTCACCCACGTCGACGGGCGCCCGGTGGATCCGGTGACGGGCCCCTATCCGCTGCTCGCGGGGACGGGCGGTACGACGGTGGAGCTGACGTTCTCCCCGGCGGAGGGGCAAGGACCGCCGCGCCGGGTCGCCGTCGTGCCGCTGGTCGACGAGCGCCCGCTGCGCTACCAGGACTGGGTGGCCAAACGCCGGGCCGTGGTACGGGAGTTGAGCGGCGGCCGATGCGGCTACCTGCACATCCCCGACATGGGCGGCTCCGGCTGGGCGCAGTTCAACCGGGACCTGCGCATGGAGGTGTCCCGGCCCGCGCTGATCGTCGACGTCCGCGGCAACGCGGGTGGTCACATCAGCGAGTTGGTCATCGAGAAGCTGACCCGCACCATCCTCGGCTGGGACCTGACCCGCAACGCCCAGCCGGTGTCGTACACCTCCGACGCGCCCCGCGGGCCCGTCGTGGCCCTCGCCGACGAGGCGACCTCGTCCGACGGCGACATGATCACGGCCGCCTTCAAACTGCTCAAGCTGGGGCCCGTGGTCGGCCAGCGCACCTGGGGCGGGGTGGTCGGCATGACCGGCCGGCACCGCCTCGGCGACGGCACGGTGATCACGGTGCCGATGAACGCGGCCTGGTTCGACGCCTACGGCTGGTCCGTCGAGAACCACGGCGTCACCCCCGACGTGGAGAGCCTGCGCACCCCCCTGGACTGGGCCGAGGGCCGCCATGTCGAGATGGACGACGCGATCGAACTGGCCCTGGAACTCCTGGCCGCCAACCCGGCGGCGATCCCGCCGGACTACCGCGACGTACCCGACCGTTCGCGGCCGAAGCTGCCTCCGCGCCGCTGAGCGGCGGGACTTGAGCGACCGGACCCCTGGTGTCCGTCTCACGCGGCCGGACTTGCACACTGCCGAGCGGCCGGACCTTCGCACCGCCGAGCGGCCCGTTCCCGCCACCACGGCACGGACATGGGGTGCCCCGGCATCCGGGACACCCCACACCGTCACGGCCGAGGCCGAGCGCAGCAACAACGCTGACTACGGGCCGTGGTTAGCGGTCGTAGTCCTGGTTGAGGCGGTCTTCCATCTCGTCCGGCGTGTCGTGGGTGTCGTGACGCCCACGCTCGCGCGGCTGGGACGGGCGCTGCCCGGCCTTCTCACGGCCCTCGCCGGGGCGCTCGCCGGGGCGCTCGCCGGGACGCTCGCCCGGACGCTGCCGGCCCTGCTGCTGCCGCTGCTGCTCGGACGGGTCCTGGTACTTGTCCTTCATACCCATGCTGTTCACTCCCGTGTGGGTGAGATCCCCAAGTGGGCTAGGGGATCGGCCTCGACCAGATTCACACGGACGGTGACCCTGCGCATGTCGATCAGTGACGTTGCGTAGCCGGTGCGGATCGGTGCCGTTCGTCGGCCGCGCCACCCGCTCCGACCAGCCCGGTCCGCACCCCAGACAGCCGGTCCGCGAAGCGCCGTACCTCCCGCTGCCCCACGGTGCCCACGACACCCGGCAGCCACCCGCGCACGCCCTGCATACCGCGCAGCCACCACTGCCCGTACACGTGGGCGGCGCGCCGCTCGATCCCGGCCACGATCCGGTCCACCGCCGGCCCCAGCGGATAGGTCCGGCCGGCCGGCCACGGCAGCCGCTGCCTCAACTCCCGCATGACGTCGTCCTGATCGGCCCCGCGCACCATGTCGGTGTCGGTCCACGACAGGTAGGCGACGCCCACCCGCACGCCCCGGTGGCCGACTTCGGCCCGCAGGCTGTGCGCGTACGCCTCCACACCGGACTTGGAGGCGCAGTACGCCGTCATCATCGGCGCGGGTGTGATGGCGGCGAGCGAGGCGATCTGGAGCAGGTAGCCGCGGCTCGCGGTGAGCGCCGGCAGGAACGCCCGCCCGGTGACCGCCGATCCGATGAGATTGACCTCGATCACCCGCCGCCAGGAGTCGGGGTCGGAGTCGGCGAACGGACCACCGCTCGCCACACCCGCGTTGGCGACCACGATGTCGACCCTGCCGAACCGCTCCTCGACCTCCGCCGCGACCCGGGCCATCGCCTCGTGGTCGGTGACGTCGGCATGCCAGTGGGCGCTCTCGCCGTGCAGCCGCTTGCCGACTTGTTCGAGCAGGTCCGGCTCCAGGCCGACCAGCGCGACCTTCGCGCCCCGCGCGGACAGTTTGCGGGCGAGCAGTTCGCCGACGCCCCGCGCCGCCCCCGTGACGACCGCGACCTGCCCCTCCAGGCTCACCCTGCTCATGCGCCCTCCCTGATCCCTGCGTCGTCGTGCTGCTCGTGTGCGCGTCCACGGCCGGTGACTTGGCCGGGGACGTGATAGGCGGCCTGGCCGGGTACGTGACCGGTGGCCTGACCGGGTACATGGCCGGTCAGCCGACCGGGTACGTGACCGGCGACGAGTTCCCGGATCTTCCCGGTCACCAGTCCGGGTGCCTCCACCGGCGTCATGTGACCGAGCCCCGGAAGCTCGGTCAGACCAAGGCAGTTGGCCAGCGCGGCGGCCAGCGCCCGCGCGTGCCCCGGCGGGGTCAGCCGGTCGGCCGTGCCCGCGACGACCGCCACCGGAACCGTCAACTGCCGTACCTGGTCGTCGAGATCGAGCCGGTCCAGCACCTGCGACCAGGCGTGGCGCACCCGGCGCGGGCAGGCGTGCACGATCCGTGCGCACGCCTCGACCATGTGCGGCGCCGAACCGGGGCCCATCGTGGCGTACTTGAGGAACCGCCGGGCGAGCGGGGTGACCGGCCCGAGCGGTGCCCGGGAGCCGAGGACGCGCCGGGTCAGCCAGGTGCGCGGCCGGCCGGCCGGGATCGGTACGACGGTCGACCGGGCGACCAGCCGTGAACTGCCCGTGCTGCACAGCAGAACGGCCGCCGCGTGCTCCTGGAAGCCGGGCCGGCCGGCCGCGGCCATCACCGTCATCCCGCCCATCGAGTGGCCCGCGATCACCGCCTTCTCGCCGGGCGCGAGCGTCGCCGCGAGTACGGCTTCGAGGTCGTCGGCGAGCTCGTCGGTGCCGTATCTCCGGCCCGCCGGGCTGCGTCCGTGGCCGCGCTGGTCGTAGGCGATGACGCGGTGGTCGGCGGCCAGATCCCGGATCTGCGCGGCCCAGAAGGCGGTGGAACAGGTCCAGCCGTGGGCGAGGACGACGGCCGGGGCGGCGGGGTCGTCCACCGGCCCGTGCACCTCGACGTGCAGCCGGGCCCCGTCGGCGGAGACGGCGGTGAGTTCACGGGCCGGGACGGGAGGGGCGTACGGATCCGGGGCAGCGTGGTCTTCCGGGCGGCCCACGGCCGACCGGCGGGCGGGACGGCTCACGCGTCCACCTCCACGGTCCGCCGCGCTGGGGCCCGGCGGGCCGCGCCCTGGGACCCGGGCGCCCGGAGGACCTGGTACTCCGCGAGATCCACCCGCCGGGTGGCCTGCCGGAACTCGGTGGTCGTACCGGGCCAGACGGTGGTGTTGCGGCCGTTGGCGTCCAGGTACCAGCTGGTGCAGCCGCCGGTGTTCCACACCGTGCGCTTCATGCGGTCCTGCACCTTGCGGTTCCAGGCGTTCACGGCGCTGGGCCGGGCGTCGAGGGCGGCCCGGCCACCGAGGACGCTCAGTTGGCGCAGGTAGTCGGCCAGGTAGTTCAGCTGGGACTCGATCATCAGGATCATCGAGGAGTTCCCGAGGCCGGTGTTGGGGCCGATGATCGTCATCCAGTTCGGGAAGCCGGCCGCGGACGCCCCACGGAGCGCGGCCATGCCGTCCGTCCAGCTCTCGGCGAGCGTACGGCCGTCCACGCCGACGACCCGCTCGGCGATCGGCATGTCGGTGACGTGGAAGCCGGTCCCGAAGACGATCGCGTCCACCTCGGCCTCGGTGCCGTCGGCGGCGACGACGGTCGATCCGCGAACCTCGCTCAGTCCACTGGCGACGACGTCCACGTTGTCCTGCGCGAGTGCCGGATAGTATGTGCTGGACAGCAGTATCCGCTTGCAGCCGATGCGGTAGTCGGGGGTGAGCTTGGCCCGCAGCTCCGGGTCCTTGATGGCGCGGGACATGTTGAGCTCGGCCAGCCGCTCCACGAAACCGAGTTGGCCCGGATGCCTGGTGAACGCCTGGACCTGCAACTCCCGGATGCCCCAGAGCAGTCCGCGGCGCAGTTGCGCGGTCAGCGGCAGCGCGCGGTGCATCCGCCGTTCGACACTACTGATCTCGCGGTCGACGCGGGGCATCACCCACGGCGGGGTGCGCTGGAAGAGGGTGAGCCGGGCGACCTCGGGCTGGATGGACGGCACGATCTGGATCGCGGAGGCTCCGGTGCCGACCACGGCGACCCGCTTGCCCGCGAGGTCGTGGTCGTGGTCCCAGCGGGCGGAGTGGAAGACCTTGCCGGGGAAGGAGTCGAGCCCGGGTATGTCCGGGACCTTGGGTTCGGACAGCGGCCCGGTCGCGCCGACCACGACGTCGGCCGACAGGTTCCCGCTCGTGGTCTCGATGTCCCAGCGCAGCTTCTCGGCGTCCCAGGCCGTCCTCGTGACCTCGGAGTGGAAGCGCAGGTGCGGGCGGAGGCCGAAGACGTCCGTGACGTGTTCCAGGTAGGCGCGGATGTGCTCCTGCCCGGAGAAGGTGCGCGGCCAGTCGGGGTTGGGCGCGAACGAGAACGAGTACAGGTGCGAGGGCACGTCGCAGGCGCATCCCGGATAGCTGTTGTCGCGCCAGGTGCCGCCGACGCTGCCGGCCCGCTCCAGCACGACGAAGTCGGTGATCCCCTCCCGGCGCAGCCGCACGGCGGCGCCCAGTCCGCCGAAGCCGGACCCGATCACCGCCACCCGCACATGCCGGTCCTCGTGCCCATGCTCTTGCTCGTGCTCGGCCATTGAGCGCCCCTCCCATGACTCGCGTACAGCGACCCGCGTGCAGCCTTCAGCGACTCTGCCAGTGAACACTGGCGCAATGGGGAGGGTAGAGGAGGTCCGTACCGATCGGTAGGGGGCGGCAGAGGAAAAGTTACCGCCGGTACAACATAGGCTGCTCCCGTGGCAGGAGAAGGTGGAGCACGCGGCGGCCGACGCGAGTACCGCATGGAGGAGCTGGCCCGGCTGGCCGGCATCACCGTGCGCACCCTGCGCTTCTACCGCGAGCGCAAACTGCTCCCGCCACCGCGCCGCGAGGGCCGTATCGCCTGGTACGACGACCATCACCTGGCCCGCCTGCGCACGATCTCGGCGCTGCTGGAACGCGGTCACACGCTGAGCGGCATCGCCGAACTGGCGGAGGCCTTCGAACACGGCCGCGACGTCAGCGATCTGCTGGGCCTCGGCGCCCCCACCGAGGAGACCCCGGTCCGCCTGACCCCCGAGGAACTCGCCGACCACTTCGCGGGCGAGGTCACCGCCGAGAACCTGGCCGCCGCCATGGAACTCGGCTACCTGGGCACCGACGGCGACGAGATCGTCCACATCAGCCGCCGTCTGCTGGACGTCTCCGCCGCCCTGGTCCGCGAGGGCATCCCGCTCGCCGAAGTCCTCGAAGCCGGCCGCCGCGTCCGCGAACACGCCGACGCCCTAGCCGAACTCTTCACCGCCCTGATCCTGCGTCACGGCCCCGAGGACGACCTGAGGCGACTGCGGCCGCTGGCCAAGAGCGTGGTGGAGGCGGAAGTGTCGATGGCCCTGGACCGACGGCTGCGCAAACAGCCGTAGCGGTGGCCAGTGCTGCACTAGAGGTCGTACACGACCGTCACCGGGGCGTGGTCCGACCAGCGTTCGGCGTGCGTGTCCGCCCGCTCCACATACCCCTTGACGGCCTTGGCCGCGAGCCCGGGTGTGGCCACGTGGAGGTCGATCCGCCATCCCGTGTCGTTGTCGAAGGCCCGCCCCCGGTAGGACCACCAGGTGTACGGCCCTTCGCCGTCCGGGTGCAGTTCGCGCACGACGTCGGCGTACCCGCCGGCCTCGGGGGCGAAGACCGTGCTCAGCCACTCCCGCTCCTCGGGGAGGAAGCCGGAGTTCTTGGTGTTGCCGCGCCAGTTCTTGAGGTCGGCCTGCCGGTGGGCGATGTTCCAGTCGCCGCAGACGAGCACCTCGCGGCCGTCGGCGGCGGCCCGTTCGCGCAACTCCTTGAGATGGGCGAGGAACTCGTCCATGAACCGGACCTTCTCGTCCTGCCGCTCGGTGCCGACCTCACCGGAGGGCAGGTAGAGGCTGGCGACCGTGACGCCGGGCAGGTCGGCCTCGACGTAGCGCCCGCTGCCGTCGAACTCGGCGGATCCGAACCCGACCCGGACCCGGTCGGGTTCGCGGCGGGTGTAGAGGGAGACTCCGGCGCGGCCCTTGGCGGCGGCCGGCGCGTGCACGACGTGCCAGCCGTCCGGCGTGCGGACGCCCTCCGGCAACTGGTGCGGCTCGGCACGCACCTCCTGGAGGCACAGCACGTCGGCCCCGGTCCCCGCGAGCCACTCCACGAAGCCCTTCTTGGCGGCGGCACGCAGTCCATTCACATTGACGGAGGTCACAGTCAGCAAAACGCTCTCCTTGCCTTCACTGACGACCCCGTCCGGACGCATTGACGGAGGTCACGGTCAGCACCCGGGCACCCTACCGGCACACTGGACGAGGTCTTCCCGGAGGCCGCCCGCCCCGACACCCGCATCGACAGACGGTTCCCACATGAACATCCGCCCCGTGCCCTTCGACCACCCCGACGCCGTCAAGCTGAGCGACGAGGTACAGGCCGAGTACCACGTCCGCTACGGCGACGGCGGCGACGCCACGCCCCTCGACGCGGCCGACTTCCGGCCGCCGAACGGCGTGTACCTGATCGCCTACGACGAGGACGGCACCCCCGTCGCCACGGGCGGCTGGCGCAGCCGGGACAAGAACGCCGAGGGCAACGAGGACGGCGACGCCGAACTCAAGCGGATGTACGTGATCAAGTCGATGCGCGGCCGCGGTCTGGCCCGCCGCATGCTCGCCGCCCTGGAGGACGACGCCCGTGCCGCCGGGCGCGTGCGCATGGTCCTGGAGACCGGCGACCAGCAGCCGGAGGCCGTGGCCCTGTACGCCTCCAGCGGCTACGAGCCGTGCACGAAGTTCGGCTACTACCGCGAGTACGAGTCGAGCATCTGCCTGGCGAAGCAGCTCCGGTCCTGACGCGAGGCCCCTCCCGCCACAGCTTCGCGGGAGGGGCTCTCGCGCCTCACCCGGGCGGGACCGGCCGTGAGCCTGATCCGCTGACCGGCCATCACGCCCCCGGTCGCTCATACCGTTGGTCCCGTGAAACCCACGAGACACGTCAAAGCCCCGGTCGGTTTCCCGACCGGGGCTTTGAGCTGCGTGGACCTGAGGGGATTTGAACCCCTGGCCCCCTCGATGCGAACGAGGTGCGCTACCGGACTGCGCCACAGGCCCTTGCAACGAGTGAAACTCTAGCATCCTCGCCCGGGTGGTTGGTAATCCGTTCCCTGGCTGGTCAGGGGCCGGGGATCACTCGTTGGCCGCGCGGGGGCGGTCGCCGTCCTCGTACTGGTCGAAGAGCGGGGTGCGGCCGCGCTCGCGGGAGCGGCGGGCCGAGGCGGCACGGCGGGCGTCGGTGCGGCCGTCGTCGGCGGACTTGTCCTCGGCGTGCGGCGGGGGCGCGGCCGGGGCCGCCGCCTCCTGCTCCGGCACCGCGGCGGACGACCGCGCCGAACTCCAGGCGTCCGGAGCGCCGAGGTCCACGTCGGAAGTGGCCCGCGGGGCGACCGGGGCGGTGACGTAGGTGGGCAGCGGCACCGGCACCGGGTCCCAGCTGTCGCCCTGGCCGGGGCGGCGCTGGCGCTCGCGCTGCTGGTCGAGCCACTCGGCGTGGTCGGTCTGCTCGACCAGGGCGCGCCGGTCGGCGGCAAGGGAGGAGAGGCCCGGGTCCGTCTCCGGTTCCGGCCCCGCTTCCGGTTCGTCCGCGGCGGGGTCGAGGGGCGTGCGCCGACGCGGCTGGCGGCGGCTCTCACGCAGCCGCTGCGCGGCGACCTCGGCGCGGCGGCGGTCCATCTGGTAGGCGAAGCGGCGCCGCTCCTGGGAGCGCAGGTAGGCGATGTACGCGCTGAGCATCACGGCGGGCACTCCGGGCGCCCACAGGAAGGTGAGCCCGCCGACGGCGGCGACGATCGCGCCGAGGGTGAAGGCGAGGAAGAGGAGGACGGTGGTGCGTCTGCGGCGCGCGAGTACCTTCGAGCGCCGGGCACGCGCCGCGGACACCTCCGCGCGGGGCGTGCGCCGGGCCGCGGGGACCCGCGGACGCGCGGACGCGTCGGCGGGCGGGGCCGCCGCCGGGGACGCGGCCCGGGCGGCCGGTTTGCCGGTCCGGTCGCGCTCGTCGTGGCCGCGGACCGGCTCCCGTTCCTCCCGCGCCGGCGGCTGCTGCCGCTCCGGCGACCGGTCCGGGGGCATGGCGAAGGCCCGGACGTCCACCGAGTCGGTGACGGCGTCCGGCTTCCCGTCGGCGGGCTCCCCCTCCTCGGCGGAGCGCGCCCTGAGGTCCTTGGCGTACCGGCGCTCCATCCCCGCCCGTCCGGACAGGAACCGGATGGCGGTGCTGAAGCGTTCCGTCGGACGGGCCTCGTTCAGCTCGTCCTGCCTACGGAGCCACATCGGCACCAAGTAGGCGGCCCAGGCCCCGACGATGACTGCGTAGATGAGGCCGCTGCTGCTCACGCCTCACACGGTAGAGGGGTTTGCATGAGGCCATCTGCCAATTGCGCCGGTGTGTCGCACGATCTGGCTGATATTTCGAACTTTTTTTGCGATCGATGTGATCGGCAGGACGTCAAGGACGCGAATTCATTGCCACCCGGACGATCGCGAGCAGGTCCGGTTCGGATCGCAGGCCGATCAATTTCGAACATTCATTCAATTTCCGGGTGGGGCGGGATTCTCCCTCGGCACCCGCGGGGCCCGAGTGCGGCGCCAGCGGTTCAGCACCCCCTCGGGCACCTCTTCCGCGGTGAGCGCGAACACCATGTGGTCGCGCCACGCGCCGTCGATGTGGAGATAACGGGGCCGCAGACCCTCCTCGCGGAATCCGAGTTTCTCCACCACCCGCCGGCTCGGCCCGTTCTCGGGCCGAATGCAGACCTCGATGCGGTGCAGTCCGACGGTGCGGAAACAGTGGTCCACGACCATGGCCACGGCCGTCGGCATCACCCCGCGGCCGGCCACCGACTCGTCGACCCAGTAGCCGACGTGGCCCGAGCACATCGAGCCCCAGGTGATCCCGGCGACGGTCAACTGCCCGACCAGCCGCCCCTGGTACTCGATGACGAACGGCAGCATCCGGCCCGCGTGCGCCTCGGACCTGAGGTGGCGCACCATCTGCCGGTAGGTCGGCCGGTGCGTGATGGGCCCGCCGGGCGTGGGCGGCGGAATCGTCGCCTCCCAGGGCCTGAGCCAGTCCCGGTTGCGCCGGTTCACCTCGCGCCAGGCCCGCTGGTCGCGCAGCTTTATCGGCCGGAGGACGACATCGCCCTCCGCGAGCACGACGGGCCAGGATGGGCTGTTCAGCTCGCACCCCCACTACCGGCACCGGGTCTGACGTGGTCGCCGCCGCGCAGCTGGTCGACGGCGTGCGTCAACAGGGGTTCCAGGACGGCCAGTCCGTCCTTCACCCCGCCCGTGGAGCCCGGCAGATTGACGATCAGCGTCGCTCCCGCCACTCCGGCCAGCCCCCGGGACAGCGCCGCGGTCGGCACCTTCCGCATGCCGAACGCCCGGATGGCCTCCGCGATTCCCGGCACCTCGGTCTCGATCACCCGGCGGGTCGCCTCGGGCGTGCGGTCGGTGGGCGAGACGCCCGTGCCGCCGGTGGTGACGACGGCGTCGTAACCGGCCTCGACGGCGGCGCGCAGCGCGGCCTCCACCGGGTCTCCGTCCGGTACGACCCGCGGTCCGTCGACGGCGAAGCCGAGGCGCCGGAGGCCGTCGGCGACCAGCGGACCGCCGGTGTCCTCGTAGACCCCTGCGGCGGCCCGGTTGGAGGCCGTGACCACCAGAGCGCTGTACGGCGCGAGCAGTGCGCCTCCGGCCGATGCGTCCGATGTCATGCCCGGCTCCAGTCGCCCGACTTGCCGCCCGTCTTCTCCTCCACGCGCACGTCCGTGATGACCGCTCCCTTGTCGACCGCCTTGACCATGTCGATCACGGTGAGCGCGGCGACGGACACCGCGGTGAGCGCCTCCATCTCGACGCCTGTGCGGTCCGTGGTCCGCACCGTGGCCTCGATCTCCACGGCGTCGTCCGCGACCGACAGCTCCAGTCTCACACCCGACACCGACAGCGGGTGGCACAGCGGGATGAGGTCCGGGGTGCGCTTGGCGCCCATGATCCCGGCGATCCGCGCGGTGGCGAGGGCGTCGCCCTTGGGCACCCCCTCGCCGCGCAGCAGCTCGACCACGCGGGGCGAGACGAGGACGCGACCGCTGGCGCGGGCGGTGCGCGCGGTCACGTCCTTGCCGGAGACGTCGACCATGCGGGCGGCGCCCGCGTCGTCGATGTGCGTCAGCCGGTCCGGCGCTGGAGGTCCGGGGGTCTCCCCCCGGGAAGGCACAGTCATGATCGTGTGGAGCTCCCGGTCCGGGCCCGCCGCCGTGCGGCGCACGGGCCTGTTGTGCGCGACACGGTACCGCCACCCCGGACCGCTCAGCCGAGCAGGACCACCTCGACCTCGGCGCCGGGCTCGACGGACTCGGCGTCCTCGGGGACGACGATGAGCGCGTCGGCCAGCGCCAGGGCTGCGATCAGATGGGATCCGGCGCCCCCCACGGGCCTGACCTCGCCGTCGGCGTACACCCCGCGCAGGAACTGCCTGCGCCCCTTCGGCGAGCTCAGCGCCCGGTCCGCGGCCAGCGTCGCGCGCACGGTCGGCCGGTGGACGTCCTGAAGGCCCATCAGGGTACGGATGGCGGGGCGGACGAACAGCTCGAAGGAGACGTACGACGACACCGGGTTGCCGGGCAGGGCCAGCAGCGGGACGTGGTCGGCGCCGACGGTCCCGAAGCCCTGCGGCTTTCCGGGCTGCATGGCGAGCTTGCGGAACTCCACGCCGCCGCCCGGCTCGTCCTCGTCGCCGACGTCGGACAGCGCCTCCTTGACCACGTCGTACGCCCCCACGCTCACCCCGCCGGTGGTGACCAGCAGGTCGGCGCGGACGAGCTGGTCCTCGATGGTGGACCGCAGGATCTCGGCGTCGTCGGCGACGGCACCCACCCGGTAGGCGATGGCGCCCGCGTCCCGGGCGGCCGCGGTCAGGGCGAAGCTGTTGGAGTCGTAGATCTGGCCGTCGCCGAGCTGCTCGTCGGGCTGGACGAGTTCGCTGCCGGTGGACATCACCACCACGCGCGGGCGCGGGCGCACCAGGACCGTGCCGCGGCCGATCGCGGCGAGCAGCGCGATCTGCGGCGGCCCGAGGACCGTGCCGGCCCGCAGGGCGCGCTCGCCCGCCTCCACGTCGCTGCCCTTCGCGCGCACGTGCGCGCGCGCCCCGGCCGGCCGGTACACGCGTACGTGCCCGTCGGCGCCCTCGGGGGCGAGGCTGCGGGCGCGCATCGCGCTCACCGGGCCCTCGCCGAGCCCGCCGTCGGTCCACTCGACGGGGACGACCGCCTCGGCGCCTGGCGGCAGCGGGGCACCGGTCATGATCCGCGCCGCCTGTCCCGGTCCCACCCTGAGCAGGCCGGCCGCGCCCGCAGCGACGTCCCCGACGACCTCAAGGACGGCCGGGAACTCCTCGCTCGCGCCCGAGACGTCCGTGACCCGTACCGCGTAGCCGTCCATCGAGCTGTTGTCGAACGGCGGCAGCGAGAGCGGCACCGTGACGTCGTCGACCAGGACACAGCCCTGGGCGTCGAGCAGTTGCAGCTCGATGGGTTCCAGGGGGCGGACGGTGGTGAGGATGTCCTCCAGGTGCTCGTCCACCGACCACAGGTGGTCCGGGCCGGCGGTGCGGGGCTCGGCGCTGCTCAACGTCGTTACATCTCCTCGGCTACGTACCGCTGAAGCCAGGCCCTGAAGTCCGGGCCCAGGTCCTCACGTTCGCACGCGAGTCTGACAATGGCACGCAGATAGTCGCCACGGTCCCCGGTGTCGTAGCGGCGGCCCTTGAAAACAACGCCGTGCACCGGGCCGCCGGCCCGCTGCTCGTCGGTGGTCGCCGACGCGTGCGCCTCGGCCAGGTGCTGAAGGGCGTCGGTGAGCTGGATCTCACCGCCGCGGCCGGGCTCGGTCTTCCGGAGTATGCCGAAGATGTGCGGGTCGAGGACGTAACGGCCGATGATCGCGTAGTTGGAGGGGGCCTGCGCCACGTCCGGCTTCTCGACCAGACCGGTCACCTGGACGACGTCGCCGTCCTCGGTGGCCTCCACGGCCGCGCAGCCGTAGAGGTGGATCTGCTCGGGCGCGACCTCCATGAGGGCGATCACACTGCCGCCGTAGGTCTCCTGGACCTCGATCATCCGCTGGAGCAGCGGGTCGCGCGGGTCGATCAGGTCGTCGCCGAGCAGGACGGCGAAGGGCTCGCTGCCCACGTGCGGGGCCGCGCACAGCACCGCGTGGCCCAGGCCCCTGGGGTCGCCCTGGCGGACGTAGTGGATCGACGCGAGGTCGCTGGACTCCTGCACCTTGGCGAGCCGCTCGCCGTCGCCCTTCTTCTCCAGGGCCGACTCCAGCTCGTAGTTGCGGTCGAAGTGGTCCTCCAGCGGCCGCTTGTTCCGGCCGGTCACCATGAGGACGTCGTCGAGGCCCGCGGAGACGGCCTCCTCGACCACGTACTGGATCGCCGGCTTGTCGACCACCGGCAGCATCTCCTTGGGAGTGGCCTTGGTGGCCGGCAGGAACCGGGTACCAAGACCTGCCGCGGGAATGACAGCCTTGCTGATCCTGGGGTGCGCCTGTGTCATGGCCGCAACCCTATCCGCTGCCTTTGCGCGGAATCTGCCTCTCCGGTTAATTGACTCTCATATGAGCAGACATACCGGTATAAGGAAGGGTACGGAAGGACCAGTGAGCCACACCGGACGCGACGCCGAGCCTGCCAAGCGCACCTTGCGGCGGGAAATCCTCACGGTGAGGAAGACATTGACCGTGGATGAAGTGCGGGAGGCGGCGCACGCGCTGGCGGAGCGCGCCCTGGAGCTGCCAGAGCTGACGCGGGCGCGCACCATCGCCGCGTACGTTTCCGTGGGCACCGAACCGGGAACCCCGCCGCTCCTCGACGCGCTGCGCGCGCGGGGCACGCGCGTGCTGCTGCCCGCGCTGCTGCCCGACAACGACCTGGACTGGGGCGCGTACACCGGGGAGGGCTCCCTCGCGCGCGTGCAGCACAGCGGGAGGATGGCGCTGTTCGAGCCGGCCGGGGAGCGTCTCGGCCCGGACGCCGTGGCGACCGCCGACGTGGTCCTGCTGCCCGGCCTCGCCGTCGACGCGCGAGGGATGCGCCTGGGGCGCGGCGGAGGGTCCTACGACCGTGTCCTGGCCCGCCTGGAGGCGGCGCGGGCGCACCCCGCCCTCGTGGTCCTGCTGTACGACACGGAGGTCGTCGGGCACGTCCCCGCGGAGCCCCACGACCGGCCGGTGCAGGCCGTGGTGACACCTTCGGGGGTACGCCGCTTCACCTGACGCGCACGGCTTCCGGCACGGCCGACGCGGCTTCGGCCGCAGGCCCGGCTCGGGTACGGCACGCGGGTACGGCACGCGGGTACGGCACGCGGGTACGGCGAAGGCCCTCCACGCGCGCGTGGAGGGCCTTCGCCGCCGTTGTGGCCTCAGCGGCTCACGGCTTGAGCACCAGCGTGTCGCTCGTGCTCCTGTCGACCGCGTTCGGCGAGAAGGACCACGAGAGCAGCTCGCCCTTGGCCCACTTGTCCGTCTGGTCGGTGTAGTGGGCGCTGAAGGCGTGCCCGGAGGCGCCGGTGAGGTTGATCCACTTGGACTTGTCGAGGTCGTCGAGGTTGACCACCATCCGCATGGACGGCACCCACACCACGCCGTAGCCGCCGGCGGCGTTCCAGCCGGAGGCGTTGACCGCGGCCTCGCCGCCGCTCAGCTTCCAGGGACCGCGGTTGAGGACGTACTTCAGGACGCCGGGTCCCTCGGTGCCCAGGGTCTGGTTCTTCAGGAACAGGCGGTGCAGCCGGCCCCAGCTCCAGGTGTCGATGTCCTTGCCGAGCTTGGCGGTCAGTTCCCAGCGGGCGTCGATCATGGCGCGCTTGAACAGCTCGTCGCGGTTGTCCGCCTTGGGCCGGGTGCCCGACGCCGGGGTCTTCCACCAGTCGCTGTCCGGCTTCTCGACGAGCGCCCGGACCACCTCGAACCAGCGGTCGCCTCCGTCCGGCTGCGCCTGGTCGGCGTCGCGCTGACCGCACTCGCGGACCTTCTGGTTCTGGTCGGCCGGGCCCGTGTTGCCGGCCGGCTCCACCCACAGGCACTGGCCCTTGACCCGCAGCTCCTTGGGCAGCTTGTTGCCGAAGGCCAGCTTGAGGATGTTGCGCCAGACGGCGTTGAAGTACGCGGCGGCGGCCGAGTCGGCGTCCTGCGTGCGGTCCCAGCCCTCCAGCAGCTTCTGCGCCTCGCGGACGTCCTTGTCGCCGATGTCGATGTTCAGCAGCTTGGGCACCAGCAGTTTGGCGATCGCGCTGCTGTTGTCCATCTGCATCTGGCGCATGTCGTCGGTGGAGATCTTGCCGCCGCCGTCGATCTTCTGCTGGATCATGTCGGTGATCCGCCGGCTGCGGGTGCCGTAGCCCCAGTCCGTGGTGAGCGTGTACGGGTAGGACTTCGGGTCGACGACGGCCTGGTTGGCGGTGACGATGTAGCCGCGCTTGGGGTTGTACTCGTAGGGAAGTTCCTGAGGCTTGATGTAGCCGGTCCAGTCGTAGCCGGAGTCCCAGCCCGGCGACGGGAGGGAGCCGTCGTCGTTCTTCGCGCGCGTGGGGATGCGGCCGGGCAGCGTGTAGCCGATGTTGCCCTTGGTGTCGGCGTAGATCAGGTTCTGCGAGGGCACGTCGAACAGCTCCGCGGCCGACCGGAAGGAGTTCCAGTCCTTCGCGCTGTTCATGGCGAAGACGGCGTCCATGCTGGTGCCCGGCTCCAGCGCGGTCCACTTCAGGGCGATCGCGTAACCGTCGCCGCGGTCGGGCGCCGCGGTGGTGACCGTCGCCTTCTTGCCGACCGCCATCAGCTCGTCGGAGCGGTCGGACAGCAGGGGCATTCCGTCGCTGGTCTCGCGCACGACGATCGTCTTGGACTTGCCGCCGGCGACCTTGATGGTCTCCTGGCGGGTCCGGAACGGCACCGTCTTGTTGTCGCGCAGGTAGCCGTCGCCGCTGAGCTTCTCCAGGTAGAGGTCGGTGACGTCGACACCGGAGTTGGTCATGCCCCAGGCGATGTCCTGGTTGTGGCCGATGATCACACCGGGCATGCCCGCGAAGGTGTAGCCGGTGACGTCGTACGGGCACGCCTTGGAGAGTTCACGGCAGTGCAGGCCCATCTGGTACCAGACCGAGGGAAGCGAGGCCGACAGGTGCGGGTCGTTGGCGAGCAGCGGCTTGCCGGTGATCGTGTACCGCCCGGAGACGACCCAGGAGTTGGAGCCGATGCCGTTGCCGTTGACGCCGACGGCCGTCGGAAGGCCGTCCAGGACGTCGTGGAGGCCCATCAGCTGGCTCTGCACGTCGGAGGTGCCGCTCGCGTCCGTCGCGGTGCCGGTGCCGCCGCCCGTGCCCGACGAGTCGGCGGAACCGGACGTGCCGGTGCCGGTGCCGATTCCGGTCGAAGTGCCGGTGCCGGTGCCGGTGCCGGTCGAGGTGCCGCCGCTCGAGTCCGTGCCGCCGCTCGCTTCGAACGCCTGAGTAAGCGCGTTGTACTGGCCCTCGCTGACAATCGGCTTGTTCCGGCTGTACGGGTAGTCCGGGTAGAGATCCTTGATCTGCTTCGGGCCGAGGCGGCTGGTCATCAGCGCCCGGTCGATCTCGTCCTGCATGTTGCCGCGCAGGTCCCAGGCCATCGCCTTCAGCCAGGCGACCGAGTCGACCGGAGTCCACTGCCCGGGCTTGTAGTCGTTCGCGAAGCCCAGGGCCGCGTACTCCAGGGAGATGTCCTTGGCTTCACGCCCCTTGAGGTAGGCGTTGACTCCCTGGGAGTACGCCTGGAGGTACTTCTTGGTGGAGGCCGACAGCGTCTTGTCGTACTCCTGCCGGGCGACCCGGTCCCAGCCCAGAGTGCGCAGGAACTCGTCGTTCTTGATCTGGCCCTTGCCGAACATCTCCGACAGGCGCCCGGACGTCATGTGCCGGCGCACGTCCATCTCGTAGAACCGGTCCTGCGCCTGGACGAAGCCCTGCGCCATGAACAGGTCCTCCGAACTGGAGGCGTAGATCTGCGGAATGCCGTTTCCGTCCCGTTTGACGTCGACGGGTCCCGACAGGCCCTGCAGCGTGATGGTGCCCTTGGTCTGCGGGAAGGAGGCGCGCACGGTACTGACGGACCAGTAGGCGCCGTAGGCGGTGCCTCCGATGAGAGCCAGGACCAGGACAAGCGCGACCAAGCGGGCTTTTCGCCCCTTCTTCCTGCCGGACTTGCCGGCCTTGTCACCCGTTGAGGCGGTGGTGTTCGGGGGCATCGCTGTCCTTGCTGTCCTAACGCGAGCGGCAGGTCGGGCTGTGACTTCGAATGAGCGCTGGAGCAACCATAGGCGCAGGGCCCGGTAGCACTTGACGCGGAGTCGGGTCCAGCGGCGGCGAGACGTCTCCATCTCGTCACGGGACGCGTCAAGAAAGCGTCAAGAGTTAGGTAAGGTAACGAAGTAAACCGGGAACTCGCGGAAGGAACCGCTGCTGACTGTTCACCACCTCAACCAGCTCCTGCTCGCCTGCTCGGTCGTCCTGCTCGTCGCGGTCGCAGCGGTCCGGATCTCCTCGCGCAGCGGGCTCCCCAGCCTGCTCGTCTACCTGGGGATCGGCGTCGTCATGGGCTCGGACGGCCTTGGCCACATCCACTTCACCAACGCCGAACTGACCCAGGTCATCGGCTACGCGGCCCTCGTCGTGATCCTCGCCGAGGGCGGTCTCGGCACGAAGTGGAAAGAGATCAAGCCGGTCCTTCCGGCCGCCGCCACCCTGGCGGTGGTCGGCGTCGCCGTGAGTGTCGGCGTCACAGCGGCCGCCGCCCACTACCTCGCCGGCCTGGGGTGGAGTCAGGCGCTCATCATCGGCGCGGTGGTGTCCTCCACGGACGCGGCGGCCGTCTTCTCGGTGCTGCGCAAGATCCCCCTCCCCGCGCGCGTGACGGGCACGCTGGAGGCCGAGTCCGGCTTCAACGACGCCCCCGTGGTCATCCTGGTCGTCGCCTTCTCCACCGCGGGACCGATCGAGCACTGGTACGTCCTGGTGGGCGAGATAGCCCTGGAGCTGGCCATCGGCGCGGCCATCGGCCTGGCGGTGGGCTGGCTCGGTTCCTGGGGCCTGCGGCACGTCGCGCTGCCCGCCTCCGGCCTCTACCCGATCGCCGTCATGGCGATCGCCGTCACGGCGTACGCCGCCGGCGCCCTGGCCCACGGCAGTGGCTTCCTCGCCGTCTACCTCGCGTCGATGGTGCTCGGCAACGCCAAGCTGCCGCACTGGCCCGCCACCCGCGGCTTCGCCGAAGGGCTCGGCTGGATCGCCCAGATCGGCATGTTCGTCATGCTCGGTCTGCTGGTCACCCCGCACGAGCTGCTCGACGACGTCTGGCCCGCCCTCGTCATCGGCCTGGTGCTGACCATGGTCGCGCGACCGCTGGGCGTGGTGGCCAGCCTGCTGCCCTTCCGGGTGCCGTGGCAGGAGCAGGCCCTGATGTCCTGGGCCGGACTGCGCGGCGCCGTGCCCGTCATCCTGGCGACGATCCCCATGGTGAACGGGGTCGACGCCACCCACCGCATCTTCAACATCGTCTTCGTCCTGGTCGTCGTCTACACCCTCGTGCAGGGGCCGACCCTGCCCTGGCTCGCCCGCAAGCTGCGGCTGGGGTCCGGAGAGGAGGCCGCCGACCTCGGAATCGAGTCGGCGCCCCTGGAACGGCTGCGCGGCCACCTGCTGTCCGTCGCCATCCCCGCCGGGTCCCGGATGCACGGCGTCGAGATCAACGAGCTGCGGCTGCCGTCCGGGTCCGCGGTCACCCTGGTGGTCCGCGAGGGCAAGTCGTTCGTACCGCTGCCGACCACCACCCTGCGGCGCGGCGACGAACTCCTCGTCGTCGCCACCGACCCGGTCCGGGAGGCGGCCGAACAACGCCTGCGCGCGGTCGGCCGGGGCGGCAAGCTGGCCGGATGGCTGGGCGCCGACGGAGCGGGGGCGGGCAGTCGAGGCTGAAGGGGGGTCCCCGCGCCCCTGTACGATGAGGGGGCACCCTGATCGAACCAACTCTGCCTGACGCAGAGCTGGCGCGACCGTATGGCGGCCGGGCATCCCCCTCAGTGGGCGCCGGCATCTACCGCAGTCCGCGCAAGAGGACAGCTCTCGGCCGCGCCCGTACGCCCGGGCCCGTGCTACCAGGCGGCAGAAAGGCACGGGCCGTGGGATCCACGGTCACCAGCTCCGAACCGGCGCCGGCCGCGACGGCATCCTCCCGCCCTGGATACGGGCAGCTGCTGCGCACCCGCGGCGCCTGGACGTTCCTGCTCCCCGGTTTCGCCGCGCGCCAGCCGTTCGCGATGCTCACCATCTCCATCGTGCTGCTGGTGCAGCACACCACCGGCTCCTACGGCGCGGCCGGCGCCACCGCGGCCGTCACCGGCGTCTCCATGGCGCTGTTCGCGCCCTACAGCGGACGCCTCGCCGACCGCTACGGACAGCGCGCGGTACTGGTCCCCGGCGTTCTGGCGCACACCCTCGCGGGGCTGACGCTGACCGCGCTCGCCCTGGCGCACGCCCCCCTGTGGGCGCTGTTCGCGGCGGCCGTGCCGACCGGCGCCTCCGTGCCGCAGGTCGGCCCGATGGTGCGCGCCCGCTGGGGCGTCACGCTCAAGGACTCGCCGCTGATGACCACCGCGGCCGCCTTCGAGTCCGTCACCGACGAGCTGACGTTCGTCGTCGGCCCTCTCCTGGCGACCGCCCTGTGCACGGCCGTCACCCCGGCCGCCGGACTGGTGACGGAGGCCGCGCTGACCCTGGTCGGCGGTCTGCTGTTCGCCGCGCAGAAGCGCACCCAGCCGCCCGTCACCGGCGGGGGGCACGCGCGCGTGGAGCACACCTCCGCCCTGCGCCTCCCCGGGGTGCGGGTGCTGATCGCGACCTTCCTCGGCATCGGCTCGGTCTTCGGCGGCATGCAGGTCTCGCTGGCCGCGTTCACCGAGTCGATCGGCGAGCCCGGCCTCAACGGCGTGCTGTACGGAACCTTCGCCGCGGGCAACATGATCTCCGGCGTCGTCTGCGGCGCGATCGCCTGGAAGGCCGCCCCGCAGCACCGCCTCCTCGTCGGCTACACCGCCCTGGCGCTGGCCGCGTCCGCACTGTGGACCGCGCACTCGGTGCCGCTCCTGGCGGCGCTCGGCCTCCTGGTCGGCATGTGCATCGCACCCGCCCTGATCACCGGCTACACCCTGGTGGAGAGCCTGGTCCCGGCCGGCGCCCGCACCGAGGCGTTCACCTGGCTCACGGGCGCGATCGCGCTCGGCCAGGCGGCGGCGGTCACCGTCGCCGGGCAGCTGGAGGACCGCCTGTGGGGCGGCGCCGGATTCCTGGTGCCGATGACCGGCACGGTGCTCGCCCTTCTCGCCCTGGTCGCCCTCAGGTCGCGGCTCGCGGCCCGGTCGCAGAGCCGCACGGTCGCACGTGGCATCGGTCACCGCGCTCACGTCACAGTGGACTGATCCTCGGGAATACGTCACTATGGACCGTCGTTAGCACTCATCGAGTGAGAGTGCCAGGAGGAAGACAGTGCCCACCTATCAGTACCAGTGCACCGAGTGCGGCGAGGGCCTCGAGGCGGTGCAGAAGTTCACCGACGACGCGCTCACCGAGTGCCCCGGTTGCGGTGGCCGCCTGAAGAAGGTGTTCTCCGCCGTCGGCATTGTCTTCAAGGGATCCGGCTTCTACCGCAACGACAGCCGCGGCTCCTCGTCGAGCAGCAGCCCGGCGTCGTCGTCGAAGTCGTCGAGCCCGTCTTCCTCGGGTTCCTCGTCCTCCTCGTCGGGGTCGTCCTCCGGCTCGTCCTCGTCCTCGTCGTCGGGGTCGTCCTCGTCGTCCACGAGCTCGGCCGGCAGCTCCGCCGCCTGACGTCTTCCTTCCGGGACCCCGCCGTCGTGGGACGGTGGGGTCCTCGGCTTGTGCGCGGACGCTAGTGTGCTGGTCATGGCGAACGCAGAGATCGGTGTCATCGGCGGTTCCGGCTTCTACTCGTTCCTCGACGACGTGACCGAGGTCCGGGTGGACACGCCGTACGGGGCACCCAGCGACTCCCTCTTCCTCGGTGAGGTCGCCGGCCGGCGGGTCGCCTTCCTGCCCCGGCACGGCCGGGGCCACCACCTCCCGCCGCACCGCATCAACTACCGGGCCAACCTGTGGGCGCTGCGCTCCGTGGGCGTGCGCCAGGTGCTCGGGCCCTGCGCGGTGGGCGGGCTGCGCCCCGAGTACGGGCCGGGCACGCTGCTCGTGCCCGACCAGTTCGTCGACCGTACGAAGTCCCGGGCGCAGACCTACTTCGACGGGCTGCCGCGGCCCGACGGCACGGTGCCGAACGTCGTGCACGTCTCGGTGGCCGACCCGTACTGCCCGGTGGGCCGGACGGCCACGCTGAAGGCGGCGCGCGGGCGGGACTGGGACGCGGTGGACGGCGGCACTCTCGTCGTGGTGGAGGGGCCCCGCTTCTCGACCCGGGCCGAGTCGTTGTGGCACCAGGCGCAGGGCTGGTCGGTGGTGGGCATGACCGGCCATCCCGAGGCGGCGCTCGCCCGTGAACTGGAGCTCTGCTACACCTCGATGACGCTGGTCACCGACCTGGACGCGGGCGCGGAGACCGGCGAGGGCGTCTCGCACGAGGAGGTGCTGCGGGTGTTCGCGGCCAACGTGGAACGACTGCGGGGCGTTCTCTTCGACGCGGTGGCCGCGCTGCCCACGACCGAGCAGCGGGACTGCCTGTGCGCCGGCGCGCTGGGTGGGATGGACCCGGGGTTCGCGCTGCCGTAACGGGGCGGAATTGCTCCTTCGGGTGTGGGAGTTGTCCACAACCTGCGGGTAGCACACGGGCTCCGGCGGGCGGCGGCGCGATGCCTCATCGTGGGCGTGGCAAGCCGAAATCCCCGTCGCTGGTGGTGGTCCGCATGTCCCTGCCCTCTCCGTCCTCTCCGTCCTCTCCGTCCTCTGCGTCTTCGCCCTCTCCGTCTTCGTCCTGGCAGGCGTCGTCTTCTCCGGTGCCGTCTTCACCAGTGCCGCCCTCTCCCTTGCCCTCCCCGTCCCTGCCGTCCTCCCCGCTGCCCTCCCCTTTGCCGGGCCCCTCTGCTTCCTCGGCGCCGCTCACGCGGTCCTCTCTGTACGCGACCGGCACGGAAGTCCCGGCCACGTGTGAGGTACCGCACTTCGCGCCGGTGCGCGTGCGCGGCGGGCGGTACGGGCTGCGGCGGCTCGTACGGCACCGGGGGCGCGCGGTGGCGGCCGGGCTGGCCGTGACCGCGGCCGCGCTCGTGGCGGCGGGCCCGCGGGATGCTCCGGACCCGCCTCGCGGCGGACCGGCGCGTGGACACCCGGCTCCGGCCGACGGAGCCGGTCAGACCGACGGTCGCCGCGGCGCGGACGAGGTGCGCACGGTGATCGCGCCCGTGCGCATCGCGGACGCGGCCACGGTCCGGCTGCTGCGCCCGGGCGACCGGGTCGACGTGATCGCCGCGGAGGATCCGGCGACGGGCGGGCAGGCCCGGGTGGTCGCACACGGGGCCCGGGTGGCCAAGGTTCCGGAGCCCGTGGACGACGGGGCCGGGGGCGGGGCGCTGGTCGCGCTGTCGGTACCGCGCTCCACCGCGGCGGGGCTGGCCGGGGCGAGCGCGACGGCCAGGCTGGCGGTGACCCTGTGGTGAGCCGTAGGTTGCGGAGCTGTTCGTTCCGCACGTCGAAGTTGCATGTCCAAGGAGGGGCCCCAGGTGAGCGACAAGAAGGACCCGAGTGTCTGGCAGGGCTTCAAAGCCTTCCTGATGCGCGGGAACGTCGTCGATCTGGCAGTAGCGGTGGTCGTCGGCGCCGCCTTCACCAACATCGTCAACGCGGTGGTGAAGGGTGTGATCAGTCCGGTCATCGGAGCGATCGGCACCAAGAACCTCGACCATTACGACTCGTGCCTGAGCGCCACCTGCAAGGGCGATCAGGGCATCCAGATCATGTGGGGTGCGGTCCTCGGGGCCGCTCTCCAGTTCCTGATCACCGCCGCGGTGGTCTACTTCCTGATGCTCCTGCCCATGGCGAAGTTCCTGGCCCGCCAGGAGGCGCGGAAGAAGGCCAGGGAGGGCACGGAGGAGGTCGTGGAGGTGACCGAGCTGGAGGTGCTCAAGGAGATACGCGACGAGCTGGTCGCCCGGCGCCGCTCCGGATACGGCGAGCGGTAGCGTCCGCGGTCCGGCGGGGCCCGCACGCCTCAGAGGTGGTGGGGAGGCTTCTCGTCCAGGAAGCGCTTGAGGTCGGCGGCGGAGTCGCCTTCCGTGCGCTCGCCCCACCCGCGGTCGGTGTCGTCCGTGGACTGCTGGTTCAGCGGGTCGTCGAAGATCAGCGCGGTCTTCGGGTCACGCGGTTCGGGGGCGGGCTCGGGGGCGGTACTCATGCCTCAAGGGTACGGTCCGCGGCAGGCGGCGTGACGTCGCACGCCGTTCCTCCGAAGAGGCCCGTCACCGCGTCTCGCCCGGGAGACTGGCTCCCATGACAGTGGACGCTCTGACGGACGTCGAAGGCCTGCGGGTGGGACATGCGACGCGCTCGGGTGGCGGTTGGCTCACCGGCACGACGGTCGTGCTCGCGCCGGAGGGCGGCGCCGTCGCCGCCGTGGAGGTGCGCGGCGGCGGCCCCGGAACCAAGGAGACCGACGCCCTCGATCCGCGCAACCTGGTGCGGACGGTGGAGGCGGTCGTCCTGACCGGCGGCAGCGCCTACGGGCTGGACGCCGCCTCGGGGGTGATGGCCTGGCTGGAGGAGCGGGGGCGCGGGGTCAGGGTCGGCCCGGAACCTTCGCACGTCGTACCGGTCGTACCCGCCGCCTGCGTGTTCGACCTGGGCCGCGGCGGTGACTTCCGGGCCCGGCCGGACGCGGCCACCGGGCGCGCCGCGGTCGAGGCCGCGGCGGCGAGCGAGGCCGGTGGACGCGTGCCGGAGGGATGCGTGGGCGCCGGGACCGGAGCGGTCGTGGGACCGCTCAAGGGAGGAGTCGGCACGGCGAGCACGGTGCTCGACTCGGGCATCACCGTGGCCGCGCTGGCGGTGGCCAACGCGGTGGGGTCGCCGGTCGATCCGGAAACGGGGGTGCTGTACGGGGAGTTGTTCCAGGGACCGGTGGACTATCCCGAAGCGCGGGTGCACGAGGCCGCGCGGCGGCGCCTCGCCGAGGCCGCCGCGAGGAACGCGCCACCCCCGCTGAACACCACCCTGGCGGTGGTCGCCACCGACGCGGACCTGACCAAGGCGCAGGCGCAGAAGCTGGCCGGCACGGCGCACGACGGCATCGCGCGCGCCGTACGTCCGGTGCACCTGCTCAACGACGGCGACACGGTGTTCGCGCTGGCCACCGGGGCGCGTCCGCTCGACCCCGGCTCCCCGCTCGCCCTGAACGAGATCCTCGCGGCGGGCGCGGACCAGGTGACCCGCGCGATCGTCCGCGCGGTACGGGCGGCCGAGGCGGTGACCGGACCTGGCGGGGACTGGCCGGCCTACGAGGAGCTGTACGGCGCCCGTTGACCTCCGGCACCGTCCTCTGGTCGACCCCTGCCCCACAACGCCCTGTTGACCAGCGGATTTTGACGGAACAACGGCTCACACGGGAACTTCTCGCGCGGGCCGGCCGTTTTCCCCGTGGACGTTTTCTCGGTTCGCGGACATGATGCTCGACCGAGGGGCTACGGTATGCACCCACAAGGTGACATGCAGCAACGCCGGGAGAAACCTTGAGCGTTCCGTACGAGACGACTGCGTACGAGCCACGCGAGTCGCCCGGGTCTCCGGAGGAGCACCTCGCGCGACTGCTGGGCCGCGCCCTGAACTCCTTCGAGTTACCCGACGAGACCATACGGCGGCTCGACTGCGCCCTGGCCTACGACGGTTCGCTGCACTCGGCGCATCACAGCGCCGGACTGCACCGGGAGACCTACCGGCACACCTGGCTGCTCGCCGACGGCTCGGCGCTCACCCTCTGGGAGCTGGTGCACAACACCGCACCGGGCAGCGAGGTGCAGCACGAGGTGTACGACGACGAGGAGGAGTTGAGCACCGCCACGGCACGGCTGCCGCTCCCGCCGGACGCGCCGGAGTTCGAGCTGCCGGTACTGGTCCAGCTCTCGCCGCCGCCCCAGGCACGGCACGCGTACGCGTCCGACGACTCCGCCGACCACGCACGCCGTCTGCTGCGGCGCGCGGAGAACGCCGACCGGCCGGGCGCGGATGTCGCGTCGCTGCTGGCGGCGGCGTCCGGTCACCGGATCACCCAGGCCTTCGGCCGCCCCTGCCGCGCGGGCCGCGCCGGGCTGTGCTTCTCGCTCTACGAGCATGCGTTCCTGCTGGACGACGGCGTGGAGATCTCGCTCTGGGAGGTCGAGCACACGGCGACCCCGGACGGTCGCCACATGTGCGAGGTGTACGTGACGGAGGACGCGGCCCGCGGCGCGATGGAACGGCGCGCGGCGCAGATGTCCTAGACCTCGTCGGCCGGTGCCGACGGGTACGGCGTGGAAGCCACCGCCGCCCGCTCCGCCGCGGTGAGCCTCAACGGCCGTTGCCGAGCCGACGCACCAGGCCCGCGAAGGCGTCCTTCTCCTCCGGGGTCAGTTCCACGAACTCCCGGCCGGGTCCTGCCCCTCGCTGGAGCGGGAGGCCCGACAGCCTCGGGGCGGACTGCTGTCGAGCGGTCTCGAGGCGGATGTCGCGCCGGATGCGGGCCAGGCCGATCAGGCAGGCGACGGTCAGCGCGGCGGGGACGGCCACACCTATCCACATCAGGGTCGAGACATGCTGAGGCATGTGCTCAGTAGACACCACGGTCCGGGACTTTGGCCCCGGACCGTGATGTATCTCGCAGGTGCCGTGAACAACTCACAGTGCGCCAAAGGGACAAGGGCGCAGGAGGGAGCTGCTCAGGCCGCCACCGGCTGCTTCCGGTCGGCAGGCTCGGCCGGCGCGCCCTCGCCCGCCTCGGCGGCCGTCGCGCCCACCGGCTTGCGCAGGGTCTTCAGGGCGACCACCAGGGCGGTGGTCACGCACACGCCCGCCGCGATGGCGATCAGGTAGAGGAACGGGTTGCCGATCAGCGGGACCACGAAGATGCCGCCGTGCGGAGCACGGAGCGTGGCGCCGAAGACCATCGACAGGGCGCCGGTGAGCGCGCCGCCGACCATCGACGACGGGATGACGCGCAGCGGGTCGGCCGCCGCGAACGGGATGGCGCCCTCGGAGATGAAGGAGGCGCCCAGGACCCAGGCGGCCTTGCCGTTCTCCCGCTCGGTGTGGGTGAACAGCTTGCCGCGCACGGTCGTGGCCAGCGCCATCGCCAGCGGCGGGACCATGCCGGCCGCCATCACCGCGGCCATGATCTTCATCGCGGAGTCGCTGGGGTCGGAGACCGCGATACCGGCGGTGGCGAAGGTGTAGGCGACCTTGTTGACCGGACCGCCGAGGTCGAAGCACATCATCAGGCCGAGCAGCGCGCCGAGCAGGACGGCGTTGGTGCCGGTCAGTCCGTTCAGCCAGTCGGTCATGCCCTTCTGCGCGGTGGCGATGGGCTTGCCGATGACCACGAACATCAGGAACCCGACGACCGCCGAGGAGATCAGCGGAATCACCACCACCGGCATGATGCCGCGCAGGGCCGCCGGAATGCGCACCTTCTGGATCGCCATCACCACACCACCGGCGATCAGACCGGCCGCCAGACCGCCGAGGAATCCGGCGTTGATGGTGAGCGCGATCGAGCCGCCGACGAAGCCGGGGACGAGTCCGGGGCGGTCCGCCATGCCGTAGGCGATGTAGCCGGCCAGCACCGGGACGAGGAAGGCGAAGGCCACACCGCCGATCTGGAACAGCAGGGCTGCCCAGCTGTCGGCCTGGGTCCAGACGAAGTGGTCCATCACCGACGGCGCCTTGTTGATCTTGTAGCCGCCGATCGCGAACCCGAGGGCGATCAGCAGACCACCCGCGGCGACGAAGGGAACCATGTAACTGACGCCGGACATGAGCCACTTGCGCAGCTTCGTGCCGTAGCCCTCACCCGCTTCGCCGGCCCGCTCGACCGGCGTGCCGCCCGGCGCGGGCGCCGCGCTCACCTCACCGCGCGCGGCCTTGCCGCGGACCTCGGTGATCAGTTCGCCGGGCCGGTTGATGCCCGCCTTCACGCCGACGTCGACGACCGGCTTCCCGGCGAAGCGGTCCTTGTCGCGTACGGGGACGTCGTGGGCGAAGATCACGCCGTCCGCCGCCGCGATCACCGCCGGGTCGAGCCGGGTGAAGCCCGCCGAACCCTGGGTCTCGACGACGACCTCGACGCCCGCCTCACGACCGGCGTTCTCCAGCGACTCGGCCGCCATGTAGGTGTGCGCGATACCGGTGGGGCAGGAGGTGACGGCGACGATCCGGAACGGACGCTCGCCCTCGCCGCTCGCGTCGGCGGCGCTCACGTCCTCGGCGCTCACATCCGTGGCGCTCACGTCGGTGACGCTCGCGTCCGTGGCGCTCGCGCCCGGTGCCGGGGCCGTGCTGCCCGCCACGGCGCCGGAGGAGGCCGCCCCCGGCGTCGCGGCGGTGCCTTCGGGAGCGTCCTGCGCCTCGGCGGAGGCGCCTTCGGTGGTCGCGGCGGTGCCCTCGGTTCCTGCCGTGGCCTCGCCCGGAGTCTCGTCCCCGCGGATGAGCGCGGCAGCGGCCGCCGCGTTGTCCACCGAACGGAGCGCGGAGGTGAACTCGTTGTTCATCAGCTGCCGGGCCAGCGACGACAGAATCTTCAGGTGGGCGTCGTCGGCGCCGGACGGGGCCGCGATCAGGAAGATCAGGTCGGCGGGGCCGTCCGCCGCGCCGAAGTCGATCCCGGCCGCGCTGCGCCCGAAGGCGAGCGTCGGCTCGACGGCGTGCTCGCTGCGGCAGTGCGGGATGCCGATTCCGCCGTCGAGGCCGGTCGGCATCTGCGCCTCGCGGGCGGCCACATCGGCGAGGAAGCCCTCCAGATCGGTCACCCGGCCCAGGGAGACCATCCGTTCGGCGAGGGAGCGCGCCGCCGCTTGCTTGGTGTCGGCGGACAGGTCGAGGTCGACCAGGTCCGCGGTGATCATGTCGCTCATCGCGGGCTCCTTAGCGCGCGTATCGCCCGGTCAGTGGGGTGGGCGGGGGCGGGGACGGGGGCAGTACGGGGAGAGTCGGAAGCGGTGCGGGGAAGGTCGGAAGCGGTGCGGGCCGGCGGAGGCGTCGTACGGCACCGGGTGCGGGGGGTCATGCCACCGGCTCCTTCAGCGCGCGGTCCACCGGCACGTCCGCCGTGACCGTCACCGCCGCCGGATCGAGGTCGGCGGGTGTCGGCATCAGGCTGCCCGGCAGCTGGACGGCGGCCGCGCCGTGCGCGACGGCGAGGGCCAGGGCCTCCGGGCCGGTACCGCCGGCGATCAGGAACCCGGCGAGGGAGGAGTCGCCGGCGCCGACGTTGCTGCGGACGGCGTCCACGCGCGCGCTGCCGAACCAGGCGCCCGCCCCGTCCACGAGCAGCTGCCCGTCGGCGCCCAGGCTCGCGAGCACGGTGCGCGCGCCGAGCCCGCGCAGTTCCTCGGCCGCCTTCACGGCGTCGCCGACCGTCGTCAGGGAGCGCCCGACGGCCTCGGCGAGCTCCGCGGCGTTGGGCTTGACCACGTCGGGGCCCTCGCGCAGCGCCGCCAGCAACGCGGGCCCGGAGGTGTCCAGCGCGATACGCACACCGGCCGCGTGCGCCCGCGCGACCAGGTCAGCGTACCAGGACGGCGCGAGTCCACGCGGCAGGCTGCCGCAGCACGCGATCCAGTCCGCGCCGCGCGACTGCCGCCGCACGGTCTCCAGCAGCGACTCCTGCTCCCCGGCGGAGAGTTCCGGACCCGGCGCGTTGATCTTCGTCAGGACGCCGTCGGCCTCCGCGAGCGCGATGTTCGAGCGGGTGGCCCCGGCGACCGGCACCGGCGCGACGTCGATGCCCTGCGCGTCGAGCAGGTCCGCGACGAGGGCGCCCGGGGCGCCGCCCAGCGGCAGGACGGCGACCGAGCGCCGGCCGGCGGCCGCGACGGCGCGCGAGACGTTCACGCCCTTGCCACCCGGGTCCATGCGCTCGCCGGTGGCCCGGACGACCTGGCCGCGTTCGAGCGAGGGGACCTCGTAGGTGCGGTCCAGGGAGGGGTTGGGGGTGACGGTGACGATCATGCGCGTACTACTTCCGTGCCGCCGCGCTCGATGGCGGCCGCGTCCTCGGGACTCAATCCGCTGTCGGTGATCAGCAGGTCCACGTCGTTCAGGCCGCCGAAGCGGGCGAAGTGCTCCTGGCCGTGCTTGGCGGAGTCGGCGAGCAGCACCACACGGCGGGCGGCGGCGATCGCCGCGCGCTTCACCGCGGCCTCGGCGAGGTCGGGGGTGGTCAGACCGTGTTCGGCGGAGAAGCCGTTGGCGGCGACGAACAGCACGTCGGCGCGGATCTCGCCGTAGGCCCGCAGCGCCCAGGCGTCCACGGCGGCGCGGGTGCGGTTGCGCACCCGTCCTCCCACGAGGTGGAGCTGGAGACCGGGGTGGTCCGCGAGGCGGGCGGCGATCGGCAGGGAGTGCGTGACGACGGTGAGAGAGGCCTCCAGGGGCAGGGCGGCGGCCACACGGGCCACCGTCGTACCGGCGTCGAGGATCAGCGTGCCCTCGGCCGGCAGTTCGGCCAGGGCCGCCTTGGCGATGCGGTCCTTCTCGTCGGCGGCGGTGGACTCACGCTCGGTGAGGTCGGGCTCGAAGTCGAGACGGCCGGCCGGGATGGCGCCGCCGTGCACCCTGCGCAGCAGGCCCGCGCGGTCGAGGGCCTTCAGGTCGCGGCGGATCGTCTCCGCCGTCACCTGGAACTCCTCGGCGAGCGACACGACGTCCACGCGGCCGCTGTCCCGGGCGAGCCGGAGGATCTCCTGCTGCCGCTCCGGTGCGTACATGTCCGCTCGCCTCCGACTGATGCCCGAACTTGTGGTTTCTCCCCGGAGGCTACGCCTGAATGTCCAGGAAGTAAACAAGTTCGGGCATCAGACCGGGCATGAACGGACTTCCGGTTGTGTCCGGGCACGCCGATGGGGCCCGGCACCGCTCGGGTGCCGGGCCCCATCGGCCCTCTTTCACGCAGGTCAGCCCACCAGCTCGCCCGACCGCTGCGCCACCACGGCCGGCTCCCCGGCCCCCTCCGCTCCGGCCTCCTCGGCGTCCTCCGCCTGCCGGCCCGGCCGCTTGGGCAGGGCCGACATCAGGACGAAGATGACGCCCAGCACCGCCGCCACCCACACCAGCGCGTGCTGGAAGGCGTTGACGAAGGCCGGGCCCACCTCGGCCGGGGCCAGGCGGTCGCCGATGACCCCGAAGAACACCACCGACACCAGTCCGAGTCCCAGCGCGTTGCCCATCTGCTGCACGGTGTTGATCAGCCCGGACGCCGAACCCGCGTGCTCACGCGGGACCTCCGAGAGCACCGCGTCGGTCAGCGGCGCCACGATCAGACCCATGCCCAGGCCCATCACGACCAGCGGGAGCGCCATCTGCCAGGGGGCGATGCGCAGGCCGTACCGCTCGGACTCCCAGATGTAGAGCAGGACACCGGCCGCCATCACCAGCGCGCCGGCCTGGAGCACCTTGCGGCCGAAGCGCGGTACCAGCTTCTGCACCGACATCCCGGCCGCAGTGGACACGGCGATCGAGAAGGGTACGCCCGTCAGGCCCGCCCGCAGCGGACTCCAGCCCAGGCCGACCTGCATGTACAGCGTCCAGACCAGGAAGAACACGCCCAGCGCGACACCGAAGACGGTCTGCACCGCGATGCCCGCGGCGAAGCTCTTCACCCGGAACAGCGACAGTTCGATGAGTGGCGAGCCGTCCCGCGCCGCCTTGCTCCGCTCGTACGCCACCAGCGCCGCGAAGACCACCAGCGCGCCCGCCATCGAGACGTACCCCCACAGCGGCCAGCCCAGCTCGCGGCCCCGGGTCAGCGGGTAGAGCAGCATCAGCAGGCCCAGGGTGACCAGGGCGACCCCGACGAGGTCCAGCTTCAGGGCCCGAGGGGCCTTGGACTCGCTGATGAAGCGGTTGCCGAGAACGAGGGCCAGGACGCCGACGGGCAGGTTGATCAGGAAGATCGGCCGCCATTCCAGCCCGAACAGGTTCCACTCGGTGAGCAGCGCGCCGAGCAGCGGGCCGGAGACCGCGCCCAGGCCGACGATCGCGCCGAACAGGCCGAAGACCTTGCCGCGTTCGTGCGCCGGGAAGGTGGCGTGCACGATCGAGAGCACTTGCGGGACCATCATCGCGGCCATGGCGCCTTGCAGGAGACGGGCGGCGACCAGCATCTCGGGATTCGCGGCGAAGCCGCACAGCGCGGAGGCGAGGGTGAAGCCGCCGATGCCGAGGAGGAACAGCCGCTTGCGGCCGTGGATGTCGCCGAGCCGGCCGCCGGTGATCAGACCGGCCGCGAAGGCGAGGGCGTACCCGGCGGTGATCCACTGGATCTGGCTGAAGGACGCGCCGGCGTCCTGCTGGATGGACGGAATCGCGATGTTGACGATCGTGACGTCCACGAGGTCCATGAAGGCCGCGGTCATCACGATCGCCAGCGCGAACCAGCGACGGCGGTCGGCGGTCGAGACCGGGGCCGGGACCGGGGCCGGGCTGTCGGCAAGGGTTTCGGTGGAGGACATGACGTCAAACTTAGGCAGGCATTAGGTCAGATCGTGTCCTACTTCTGCGGCATTCTCGGATTCATGACGACGGACACTCCGGCCCGGCTCCTCCAGTTGCTCTCCCTCCTCCAGACGCCCCGGGAGTGGCCCGGCGGTGAACTCGCCGACCGGCTCCGGGTGTCCCGGCGCACGGTCCGGCGGGACATCGACCGGCTGCGTGAGCTGGGCTATCCGGTCCAGGCGACCAAGGGGGCGGACGGCGGCTACCGGCTGGTCGCGGGGAAGGCCATGCCGCCCCTCGTGCTCGACGACGAGGAGGCGGTGGCGATCGCGGTCGGGCTGCGCGCGGGGGCCGGGCACGCGATCGAGGGCGTCGACGAGGCGTCGGTACGGGCGCTGGCGAAGCTGGAACAGGTGCTGCCGACCCGGCTGCGGCATCGCGTCTCCACGCTTCAGGCCGCGACGACTCCGCTGACCAGCGGCGACGGGGCGAGCGTCGCGACGGAGACGCTCACGGTCATGGCCTCCGCGGTGGCGGGGTACGAGCGGCTGCGGTTCGCCTACCGGGCCGGCGACGGGGCCGTGACGCGGCGGCTGACGGAGCCGTACCGGCTGGTGTCGACCGGTCGGCGCTGGTACCTCGTGGCGTACGACCTGGACCGCGCGGACTGGCGGACGTTCCGCGTCGACCGGGTGAGCGAGCCCTTCGCCACCGGTGCGCGGTTCGCTCCGCGGGAACTGCCGACCGGGAGCGCGGCCGAGTACCTCCGGCAGTCGATGTACCGCAGGCAGGAGACCTACGCGTTCACGGTGACCTTCGCCGACCCGGCCGAGGTGGTCGCGGCGCGGCTGCCCGCGTGGCTCGGCGCACCGGAGCCGCTCGACACGGGCGGCTGCCGGCTGCGGGCCACAGTCGGCGACCGGGTGGAGTGGCTCGCGGTGCGGCTGGCGATGCTGGGTTGCGAGTTCACGGTGGAGGAGCCCGACGAACTCATGCAGTGCGTAAGGCAGTTGGGGGCACGGCTGACGCAGGCCGGCGGTCTTTCTCCGGCTCGCGCCCCGGGCGACTGAAGTGGAGCCGGGCTCCGGCGCCCCGGGGGGAGAGGCGCCGGAGCCCGGCTCTGGGAAAGTCCCGGCGCCGGGGGGAGTGCGTCGGGACTTGGCTCTGGACTTCAGTGCGTTCCGCCGAAGCGGCCTGGAGCCGGTCCGGTCCGGAACCTGTCCGGCGGTCGAACTCCTGGGCTCTGAAGGGTTGTTCCCGTGCCCCCGCCGCTTGAAGCGGCGGTACACGGCCATGTTTGCGCGGCCTTTCGCCACCGGGCGTACGCGGTCGCCCGGCGCACCGGCGGCCTCACGCGCCCGGTCTGCCCGGTCTCGCCACGCCCCGGCCGGGGCGAACGTCCTCCGGGGCGGGCATCCGTGCTCGCCCCTGGACGTTCCCCTGGCCGGATCCCGTTCGGAACGGCCTCACGCCGCCGCGTCGAACCCGGTGTCGCGGGCCAGCTTCTTCAGCTCCAGCAGCGCGTGCTTCTCGATCTGGCGGATGCGTTCACGCGTCAGGCCGTGCTCCTTGCCGACCTCGGTGAGCGTACGCTCGCGGCCGTCCTCTATGCCGTACCGCATCTTGATGATCGAGGCCGTGCGCTGGTCGAGGCGGCCGATGAGGTCGTCGAGCCCCTCGCTGCGCAGCAGCGTCATGACCGACTGCTCGGGCGACACCGCGGAGGTGTCCTCCAGGAGGTCACCGAACTGGGTCTCGCCCTCGTCGTCCACCGACATGTTCAGCGAGACCGGGTCACGGGCCCAGTCGAGCACGTCCGAGACGCGCTCGGGCGTCGAGCCGAGCTCCTCGGCGATCTCCGCGGGCTCCGGGTCGCGGCCGTGCTCCCGGTTGAACTCGCGCTGGACGCGGCGGATGCGGCCCAGTTCCTCCACGAGGTGGACGGGCAGCCGGATGGTGCGCGACTGGTCCGCTATCGAGCGCGTGATCGCCTGGCGGATCCACCAGGTGGCGTACGTCGAGAACTTGAAGCCCTTGCGGTAGTCGAACTTCTCCACCGCGCGCACCAGGCCGGCGTTGCCCTCCTGGATCAGGTCCAGCAGGGGCAGGCCACTGCGCGGGTAGCGCCGGGCCACTGCCACGACCAGCCGCAGGTTGGAGCGGATGAAGACGTCCTTCGCCCGCTCCCCCTGGGCGACCAGGGCCTGGAGCTCCTCCTCGGTGGCGTCCGTCTTCGTCTCCTCGTGCCGGTCGAGGATCTGCCGCGCGAACACACCCGCTTCGATGATCTGGGACAGCTCGACCTCCTTGGCGGCGTCGAGCAGCGGCGTACGCGCGATCTCGTCGAGATACATGCCGACCAGGTCGCGATCGGCGATCTCGCCGCCATGGGCGCGAACACTGCTTGCCGCGTCGGCCGTCTCGCCGGTGGCGGACTTACGACGGGCGACGGCACGGGTTGCCATGCGTGCTCCCTTGCGATGGTGGGTCAGCGGGCGGTCCTTCAGATGCTCGGCACCTGCCTCGGAACTCTCCTCGGGTGCCCGGCATCCGATGGAAACAACGACTGGAATCCGGACAGAATTCCCAACCCGCCCACCAATTTTCTGATCATGCAGTACCCTGTTTCGCCGCAGCCGCCGAACGTCGCCGCCGACGGTTACGGAACCGCAGGTCAGAGCGGCACCGAGGGCCTCCCGGGCCCTTCACGGACCCCGCCGGTCACCCCACGCGTGAGACTCCGCTCACACCAATGGCGCCACCTCGGGAAGAGCGTCCCCTTCGACCGCCTTCCACCCTGATTGACGAATCGCTCCGGCGGAAGGTTGCCGCAAACCCGGACTCTCGGGAAAATCCAAGACTCTCCACACCCTCGTCTTACGCAGCGGGGGCGCACATGTCTCAGCCGAACTGCACCGACCGCTTGGCCAGGCCCATCCAGAAGCCGTCGATCACGGACCTCTGCGTGCCCAGCTCACCGCCCGCCTCCGCCGCGCCCATGGTCACGAACAGCGGGGCGAAGTGCTCGGTGCGTGGGTGGGCGTACCGGCCGGCCGGGGCCTTGTCGAGGAAGTCCAGCAGGGCGTCCCAGTCGCGGGTCTCCAGGGCACGCCTGCCCCAGTCGTCGAACTCCGCGGACCAGCTCGGCACCCCTCCCCCGGTGTGCCGCAGGGCGGCCAGGTTGTGGGTGAAGAAGCCGGAGCCGACGATCAGCACACCCTCGTCGCGCAGCGGCGCCAGCTTGCGGCCGATGTCCATGAGCCTGACCGGGTCGAGGGTCGGCATGGAGACCTGGAGCACGGGGATGTCGGCGTCGGGGAACATCTCGACGAGCGGGACGTAGGCGCCGTGGTCGAGGCCGCGGTCCGGGACGTCCTGCACGGGCGTTCCGGGCGCGCGCAGCAACTTCCGGACGTTCTCGGCGAGTTCGGGCGCGCCGGGGGCGTCGTACCGCACCCGGTAGTAGTGCTCGGGGAAGCCCCAGAAGTCGTAGACCAACGGGACCGTCTCGATGGCGCCGAGGGCGAGCGGGGCCTCCTCCCAGTGCGCGGAGACGACGAGGATCGCCTTGGGGCGGGGCAGCTCGGCGGACCAGGCGGCGAGCTGGCCGGGCCAGACCGGGTCGTCCGCGAGCGGCGGGGCACCGTGGCTGAGGTAGAGGGCGGGCATGCGCTCCCGGGCGGCGGCGGACATGGTGGCGACTCCCTGCGGCTGGATGCTTGAAAGCTAAAGCTCTGCCCCACATTACGCCCGGTTTGTTTAACCTTCAAGGAGTAGCTCGTACAGTGGACGTATGAATACGGCACCCGCTTCCGCCCCCGAGCCCGCCGAGGCCGATGCCCACCGCTGGCTCACCGCCGAGGAGCAGCGCGTCTGGCGTTCCTACCTGCACGCCACCACCCTGCTCGAGGACCACCTCGACCGCCAGCTCCAGCGCGACGCGGGCATGCCGCACATCTACTACGGCCTCCTCGTCAAGCTCGGCGAGGCCCCGCAGCGCCGGCTGCGGATGACCGAGCTGGCCATGGACGCCAAGATCACCCGCTCCCGCCTCTCCCACGCGATCGCCCGCCTGGAGAAGAACGGCTGGGTGCGCCGCGAGGACTGCCCCTCCGACAAGCGGGGCCAGTTCGCCGTCCTGACCGAACAGGGCCTTGAGGTGCTGCGCCGCACCGCGCCGGGCCATGTGACCGCCGTGCGCCAGGCGCTGTTCGACCGTCTCAGCCCGGAACAGCAGAAGTCCCTCGGCGAGATCATGCAGATCGTCGCCGAGGGACTCCAGCCGAACGAAGCGGGTGCGGACCTGCCCTGGCTCCGCTGAGGTATGCACCGCCCGGGGGCTGAGGCACGTACGGCCCGGGGGCTGAGTTACGTAGCACCCGGTGGGCTGCAGTACGTACCGCCCGGTGGACGTCCCAACGGGGTTCGAGCGGGCGCCTCAATGGGCGGTCGGTGGGCGGTCAGTGGGCGATGACCGGCACCGCCACCTCGTCCTCGGCGCCCGCGCCGGAACCGGAGCCGGTCACCTTGGTAGCGCCCGGACGCCCCGCGTCGACGAGGGTCAGGGCGATCACGGCGGCCACGACCAGGATGCCGACGGCGAACCAGATGGCGCTGGTGTAGCCGTTCACCATGGCCTGCAGCTGCACCAGCTGCTGCTGGGGCCTGGTGGCGGCACCCGCGATGTGGTCCTGGATGTACGAGGTCGTGGCCGAGGCCGCGATCGTGTTCAGCAGGGCCGTACCGATGGCGCCACCCACCTGCTGCGAGGTGTTGACCATCGCGGAGGCGACGCCCGCGTCCCGCGGCTGGACACCCTGCGTGGCCAGGGACATCGCCGGCATGAACGCCGTACCCATGCCGAGGCCGAGCAGCAGCATCGCGGGCAGCAGCAGGGCGGCGTAGGAGGAGCCGATCTCCAGCTGGGTCAGCAGCAGCATGCCGGTGGCGGCGACCAGGAAGCCGGGGCCCATCAGCAGCCGCGGTGCCACGCGGGTCATCAGGCGGGTGCCGATCTGGGTGGAGCCGGTGATCATGCCCGCGACCATCGGGAGGAAGGCGAAGCCGGTCCGCACCGGCGTGTACCCCCGCACGACCTGGAGGTAGTACGTGAGGAAGAGGAACAGGCCGAACATCCCGATGACCGCGAGGCCCAGCGACAGGTAGATCCCGCCGCGGTTGCGGTCGGTGACCACGCGCAGCGGCAGCAGCGGGGCCTTCACCCGCGACTCGACCAGCACGAAGGTCACCAGCAGAACGGCGGACGCGACGAACATCGAGACGGTCAGGGTGTCGCTCCAGCCCTGGGACTCGGCGCGGGTGAAGCCGTACACCAGGGCGACCAGGCCGAGGGTGGACAGCACCACGCCCGGGACGTCGAGCGGGGAGCGGTTGCGCCCGCCGGCCGGCTCACGGATGACGAAGTAGGCGCCGGCCGCGGCGACGACGGCGAACGGGATGTTCACGAAGAACGTCCAGCGCCAGTCCAGGTACTCGGTGAGGAATCCGCCCAGGATCAGGCCGACGGCGCCACCGCCACCGGCGATCGCCCCGTAGATGCCGAACGCCTTGGCGCGCTCCTTGGCGTCGGTGAACGTCACCGCGAGCAGGGAGAGCGCGGCGGGCGCGAGCAGCGCGCCGAAGACACCCTGCAGTGCGCGGGCGCCGAACATCATCGTGCCGGTCGTCGCCGCGCCGCCGAGTGCGGAGGCCACCGCGAAGCCGGTCAGACCGGTCACGAAGGCGCGCTTGCGGCCCCACAGGTCGGCGATCCGGCCGCCGAAGAGCAGCAGTCCGCCGAAGGCGAGGGCGTAGGCCGTGACGACCCACTGCCGGTTGCCGTCGGAGATGCCCAGGTCCTGCTGGGCGGAGGGCAGGGCGATGTTCACGATGGTCGCGTCCAGCACGACCATCAGCTGGGCGAGCGCGATGAAGACGAGCGCTTTCCAGCGGCCCGGGTCGCCGGACGTGTCCGGGGCGCCGGGAGCCTTTGCGGCTGTTTCAGACATGGGGGTACCCACTTCGGAGCTTCGTGACGGAAAAGGATGAGGAAGGACGAGGAGGGACGAGGAAGGACGAGGAAAAGACGGGAAGAGGCGAGAAAGGACGGAAGAAGGCGAGGAAAGACGGAAAAGGTGGTGGCGGGAGATCGCAGCCGACCGTCACGGCCGGCCCGGGGCTCGGTTTCGGATGATGAGTTCGGTTGGCGGGGCGACGGCCGGCCGCAACGCGCCGACGGCCGGCGTACGGTTCCGGGCCGATCGCTCCCGGCTGGTCAGGCCCGGCGGAGATCCTCCAGGGTCGCGGTCGCACCTGGCAGGGCGGATCGGGCCGGGGCCCGCAGCCCGTCCAGGAACAGTTGCAGATGACGGTGCACGAAGCGGTCGATGCTGCCGCAGCCGGTGCCGGCCGGCGGCCGGGAGAGCTGGGCCACGGCGACCATCACATCGCCGACGCCCACGTCGGGGCGCAGCTGTCCGGCCTCCTTGGCGCGGTCCATGACCTCCTCGATGAGGTGCTCGACCCTTGTGCGGGCGGCCTCCATGTCGGGGTGGTGCTGGTCGAAGGTGCTGGAGATCATCGGGCACAGAGCGCTGATCCGCTCGTCGGCGGAGGCGTGCACGAAGTGCTCCAGGGCGTCGAAGGCGTCGCCCGTCTCGGCGAGCGCCCGCTCGGCCGCCTGCGCCGTACGGTCCATGACGGAGCAGACGACCTCGCGTACGAGGGCGTCGCGGTCGGGGAAGTTGCGGTACAGCGTGGCGTTGCCGACGCCGGCCCGGCGGGCGATCTCGTCGAGCGGCACCTCGGGGCCGTGCTCGACGAACATCTCGCGGGCGGCCGTGACGATCCGCTCCCGGTTGCGCAGGGCGTCGGCGCGAGGCCGGGTCGCCTTGCGCAGCTCGGGGTTCGCGGTCGTCGCGGTCTTCACGGCGTACTCCTCAAGTCGGTCGGTCAGTCGGGCGGTGGGCTGGCCCGTCGGCGGCCCGTCGGGCGGTCGATCGGTCAGCCGGCTCGCCGGTCGGACGGTCGGCCCGGCGGGTGGTGAGTCGGGCGGCGGGGCGATCCGGGGAGCGAGTCCCCGTTTCGCTCGGACACATGACCAAACGGGGAAGAGGTCCCCGGTTATTTCCCGACCGCCGCGAGATTTTTCGTGACCTGAGTCACATCCCCCCGGAGGCGTGCATTCCCACGACGGGGTGGCCCGTCCCACGACCGGACCGCTCCAGCGCGCGCCGAACGCCCCAGCGACACAGGGTGATCCCAAGGGTGCAGCCGGGAACCGGTGGCTGCCCGGCGCGAAAGGTGAACGCATGCAGGTGCAGCCGCCCCGCCGCCGTGAAGGCCCGATACCCAAGCGCCGTGCGGTCGCCCTGGGCTCCGTCACGGCGCTGATCCTCGCGGTCGGCACCTCTGCGGGTAGCGGGCACCTCACGGAGGGCGGCACGGCGACCGGAACCGGAACGGCTGCGCTCTCCCCCGCCCTGGTCCCCTGCATGATCAGCGGAGCCTCTTCCGTCCAGATGTCGGAGGGCGTCCCCACCACCGGCGGCTACGCCCGCTCCCTCGGCACCGTCCACGCCCTGACCCTGATGATCGACTTCTCCGACGCGCCCGGCGAGGACGATGCGCTCAACCGCTTCCACGAGTTCTTCCCGCAGACCCAGCAGTGGTTCCGCACCGCGTCCTACGGCCGCCTCGACTACCGCGCGGAGACCCCGATCACCCGGTGGCTGCGCATGCCGAAACCGTTCAAGGACTACGGCCTGGAGCGCGGCGCCCCGTTCGACCCGGGCTACCGCCAACTGATCAAGGACATAGTCCAGGCCGCCGGGCCGACGGTGGACTTCCGGGACTACGACCTGATCAACATCCTCATGACCCCGAACGCGGGCCCCTCCGCACTGGACACGGTCCTCTCGGTGACCTTCGCCGGCAACTCGGACGCGCCCGTCGCCAACGGCGTCGCCATGGCCAACGTCTCCTTCATCTACTCCCGTCAGGACGACGGCTCCGGCTCGTACGAGAACACCGGCTTCCGCGTCCTGCCCCACGAGAACGGCCACGTCTTCGGGCTGCCCGACCTCTACACCCAGGAAGGCGGGGCGGCGGTCGGCCACTGGGACATCATGAGCGAGGACTGGGGCGCCAACAACGACCTGCTCGGCTGGCACAAGTGGAAGCTGGGCTGGCTGGACGCCTCCCAGGTGAGCTGCGCGTCCAAGAAGGGGTCCGCCGAGTACACCCTCACCCCGCTGGGCCGGGCGGGCGGCCACAAACTGGTCGTCGTCCCCCTCGACGGACGGACCGGCTACGCCCTCGAACTGCGCACCCGAGCGGGCAACGACGAGGAGGTGTGCCGGCCGGGCATCCTGGTCTACAAGGTCGACGCCGAAGTCGACACCGGACAGGGCCCGATCAAGGTCCGCGACTCCCACCCCAACTCCGGCGGCTGCACCCGCAGCCCCAACGTCGAGGCGGAACTCTCCGACGCGCCCTTCGCACCGGGCGAGTCCTTCAAGGACCCCAAGGCACACGTCCGCGTCGACGTGATCTCGGCCGACCACGCGGGGGACTACCGGGTGCGGGTCACTCGGCAGTGACGCGTGGACCCTGCGGGAGCGCACGGGCGCCGAGGCGGTGGGCGAGATGGGAGGAGCCGAAGTGAGATGGGGGACGAGAGGGGTGAGTGACGCGGACGAACTCGCGAACGGACTACCGTAGGCCTGCTGCGACCGCCGCCGTACCGGAAAGCCGAACCGATGCCCGCGAACACCACGACGGATCCGGAGGCCCACGGGGCCGCCGACGCCCGCACCGGGCCCTCCGCCTCCACGGCAAGCGCGCACCCGGCCGCACCCGCCGTGCCCACCGCCGTACCTGCGGCACCCGCCGAGGCGGTCACCCCGCTGATGCGGGGCGTAGCGGTGCTGCGGCAGCTGACGCTGGCCGGGGGCGCGTTGAGCCCCAGCGCCCTGGAGCGCGCGACGGGCCTCGCCCGCTCGACGGTGGACCGCATCACGGCGACGCTCTCCCGGATGGGATACGTCCGCCTCGACGGCCGGGACGTCGTCCTCACTCCTCGCCTGATGGAGCTGGGCAACGCCTACCTGGCCGCCCTGCGCCTGCCGGCCCTGCTCGGCGCGCGCGCCGACGCGCTCGCCGAAGAACTGGACGAGTCGGTGTCCCTGGCGGTCGGCGACCGCGACGGCATCCGCTTCATCCACCAGGCGACCCGCCGCCGCGCGATGTCCCTGAGCTTCCGCATCGGCGACCTGCTCCCGGCCGAACGCACCGCGCCGGGCGCGCTGTTCGCCACGGAGTGGACGGACGAGGACTGGCGCCGCTGGCACGAGCGCCGCTCGGCCGACCCGGAGGACCGGAACTTCCCGGCGGTACCGCCACGTTCCCCGGGGCCGGACGACTTCGAGGAACGATCCGCTCAAGCCGGCCGGGAGGACTGGTCGTTGGACGACCAGCTGATCGAACCGGGCCTGGTCGCGGTCTCCGTGCCGGTACGGAACCCCGCCGACGGCCGGATCGCCTGCGTGGCGAGCGTGGTGAGCCACACCAGCCGCCACTCGGCACATGACCTGCGCACGACGCTGCTGCCGCAGCTGCGGGAGACGGTCGCTGCCATGGAACGGGACCTGCGCGAGGCCCCGCCCCCGGCGCCCGCCCCTCCGCCGTCGGGCCTGGCCACCTGGACGGCCGCCTCGAAACAGGAGCTGGGCCGCGACTTCATCGAATCCCTGGCCCGCGGACTGACGGTCCTGACGGCCTTCGACGAGGGCCGGACCGCCCTGGCCCTGACGGAGGTGGCCAAGGCCACGGGCCTGGCCAGGGCGACGGCGCGCAGGGCACTGATCACCTACGAGCACCTGGGCCTGGTGAGCCAGTCCCGGGACACCCGGACGTTCACGCTCACCCCCCGGGTCCTGTCCCTGGGCTTCCCGCCCCTCTCCCGCGCCTCCCTGTCCGGGATCGCCCAGCCCCACCTGGAGGGCCTGGCGGCCCACGTGCACGAGACGACGTCACTCGCCGTGCTGACGCCGTCCGGCGAGGAGATCCAGTACACGGCGCGTGCCACCACGAGCCGCATCATGAGCGTCGACATCACGGTCGGCGCCCGCCTCCCGGCCCGCGCGACGTCCCTGGGCCAAGCCCTCCTGGCAGGCCACGGCTACGCCCTGGTCGACGAGGAACTGGAACAGGGCGTGCGCTCGATCGCCGTCCCCGTCCGCGACCGCGCGGGCAGAGCGGTCGCCGCGACGAACATCGCCCTGCACGCGGCCCGCCACACCCGCGAGGAGTGCGTCGAGGACCTCCTCCCCGCCCTGCTCCGAACCGCCCACCACCTGGAGGAAGACCTCCACATGGCCTCCCGCTTCACCCGTGTCGCCCTGACCTGACTCCCCACCGCCCCAATCCGGTACGCTGACGCCTGTGGCCCACACGCCACGATCCGCCTTCGTAGCTCAGGGGATAGAGCACCGCTCTCCTAAAGCGGGTGTCGCAGGTTCGAATCCTGCCGGGGGCACAGACAGAAGGGCCAGCTCAGGAAGGTTTTTCCTGTCAGGCTGGCCCTTCGTCGTTCCGGGTGCCGTGCCACACGCGTGCCACTACGTCCACTCGGCGCCCTCTCCGGTGGAGCCCGTAGCCGCTCCCCCACTGCCCCGGATCATGGCCTCAAGCCGGTCCGCGATGGCCCGGTCACGGTCGCTGGTCATGTGCTGATAACCGTACGACGATGTCGCCAAGTTGGTCGCCGGAGGCGTCGCGCCTGCCGAAGTCCATCATTTCTGCGTGCGCAACCTGCCCCGGCTGAAGGGCCAACGCGTCACAGTCGGCTGCCTCAAGACTTGATGCTTCAAACGCCCTGTCGTCGGGGAAATCTGAGCACACTGCAGGCCCTTGCGGTGGCCTGTGAGGCACGGCAGCGCACCTGCACAGGCCGGCCCGTCCAGGTCAGGCAGTGCGCCCCGCAAGCGGGGCGGGTGCCGTGGCCGTCTCCATGAGCCGCTCGGCCTCCTCCTCCGTGGCGGCGGGTGGCACGACGAGCAGGTCCCAGCGGCCGTACCCGGGAGCGAGCAGGCAGATGGTGTGTTCGGCTCGCGGCAAGTCCGTCCGGCGCAGGTGCACCTTCTGGTCCTCGATGAGCATCCCGTCCCCGGACAGCGACCACATCGTCCCGTTCACGAGAACGCTGCTGATGTGCCCCCAGCGGTGCGGCAGCCCGGCGAGCAGTCCGGGGAGCTCGGCGGTCAGGTCGTAGGACCTCGGCCACCAGGCCCCGTCGATACGCCGGGCCGAGCCGTCCTGGAAGGACTGCTCCCCCAGCCGGAGCCGGGCGGAAGGCGGGTGAAGCGAAAGGGTGGTGGTCATGAGGACTCCTGGGGCGGTAGGGGTGGGGGACTCGCCACGGTCGGGGGTTCGGCGGGCGACGGCCCGCCCGGCGGCCACACGCATTACGCCGTCTCGCCCGGATGTGTCCGGTCGACCGGCGGCCTGCTGGCCTCCAGCCAGGAGCGGAGCGGGCCGGCGCCCCGCTCGGGGTCGAGCGTGAGGTGCAGACGCGTCCCTCTACCTGACGGGAACGCCGGGTAACTGCGTTGCTCGCCCCCGGCGAACAGCAGCCGGAGAGCGTCCGCGACGTGCCGGGCCGCTTCGGCGTCCATGGAGACGATGCGGACCTCGACCCTGCCCCCGGCGGGACGGGCATCCGGAACGTCCAAGGTTAGGGATGAGTACGGTGAGTGCAGGGATTCGGTGGTCATCGGGCGGAACCTGTCCCGGGCTGGAAACGGCCCGTGAGGTGTCACGCGGCCCCTACCGAGCCGCGCGCCGAGGACGAGACCAGCCCTGTCACCGGTGTACGAAGTACCCTCGACCCTCCCCACCGTACTCCTGGCACCCTCGGCGCAGCCGCTTCCCGTCGCAGGCGACGTAGGGTTGACGTACCGAGGGCACCACGCACTCCGGCCGCCGCGCCGGGTCGTCCTCGGCGAGAGACGAACCCGAGCCGCCCCAGTGGTCGGCGCGGAGACGGGTCGGCATCATGTCCGCCGCGGTCGAAGCAACTCCACGCAAGCGCATCATGGTTGGGGCCGCGCTGAGCACCCGCTGGTCCACGCGTCGGCCGAGGTGAAGCGTGATGGCCTTTTCCCGGCTGGACATCCGCCGGCGGAACCGAGGGGAGCGGACGCTCGTCACACTCGCCGGTGACATCGGACCGGCCACGACGCCGCTGCTGCGGGCCGCATTGGAGCAGTGTCTGCTGGACGGTGTCACCGTGATCGATATCGACCTGACCACGGTCGGCTCCTGCGACGCCAGGGGCTTGGACGTCCTCCTGTCGGCGTCACGGCGCGCCGGCCGGGTTCACGCCTCCCTACGGCTGCACCACCCGTGCGCGCAGATCACCCAGCTCCTCGCTGTCACCGGATCCGCTTCGCTGCTCCTTGCGGCTCCCGTGAGCCCCGTGCCGCCCGCCGCACCCGGCGACCTCATGAGGACCGCGACGCGGGCGCCCGAAGACCCCGCTCGTCGGCCGGATCAGCCGGTCCTCAAGGACGCGATCCGTCTTCGCCGGCTGACCCGCTGGCAGGCCGAAGGCATGTGCGAGGACATCGCAGACCTGGCTGCGGAGTCTGTCGCGGGCACCCCCGGCGAGGCGTACCACGACCGTGGAGACTTCCTGCGCCGCTTGGCGGTCACGGCCCACCGCCCCGGCTTCGCGCTGCTGGTCGCCGAGACGACGGTGCTGGTCGGTTGCGCCTTCGGTTTTCCGGTGGGCCCTGAGGGCTCCGGCCGGCGGGGGTTCGACGGAACGCTCCAGGAGACCATCCAGCGGCTCACCTCCCGCGCTCGGTTCGTCGTCCTCACCCAGGTCGTGGCCCATCCGCACGCTCAGCACCGCGATATCGCCCGCCGCCTGCAACAGCGTCTGCTCACAGACCTGCACTCCTCCCTCGGAGTCACCCTGCTGCATCCTGCCGACCAGGCAGGACAAGCCGCCTTCTCGTCCTGGGGCTGGCAGAACATGGGTGAGGTCGTCGGGCTGCCCGGCCCCGTCGCCCCCTGCGTGTTGAACCTGCCTGTCGAAGGGCTGTCCCCGGCATGCCGATGATGTGGCGGAGGGGCGATGAGCCGGCGTTCGTACCTGCCGCGGCGGTCACGCCACCCGTCGTCTGCCGTACGGACGTATCTCCGCGCGACGGCTGCGCGCCGCGCCGCCCGCGACGGCCGGGAGTAACCTGGCAGGTACCGAGAGCTTTTCGGGCGCACGACCACGGCGGCGCCGTTCCCGGCGAGTGACAGACACGGGCAGCCGTGAGCCGCCCGGGACGGGATCGCACGATGGACGCCATCACCAAGCCCGCCGAAGGTCCGGCAGAGGGACACACCTACCGGATGCCCGTGCCCCGGCTTCGCCTCACGCGGGACGCCAGCCACGGCCCGCTGGACGGAGCATGGTGGCCGCGTTGCGCCGAACTGGAACTGGAACTGCCCGCGCTGGTCGGCTCCCTGGATCCGAGCGTCGGCACCGTCATCCACGTCACCGTGGGGACCGCCGCCTGGCCCGATGCCCCGCAGAAGGTGATGGCGCCCGGGCATGTGATCGAGGTGGACCTGACCGACCTCGCCGCCGAGGCGCATGCCATCACCGTGGACTGCGGCAGCGTGGGACGCTGGGAACTGCTGGTGATCCCACCGGACGAGCCGGCCGGAACGGCTGCCGGGCTGCTGATCGCTGCCGCCGACCCCCGGAACTCGCTGTCGGCTCCGCGCCTGCTCGCACTCGCCGAGTGCGGCTCCGACGGCCAGGACACATGGGAGTCGGAAGGAGGAGCCGGACTCAGATGAGCAACCCGATCCGGTCGGGCCCACGTGCCCGGGCCGATCCGGGCGTCTACGACCCCTCGATGGAGCGATGACACCGGCAGACCCTGCGTCGTCCCAGCCCGCCGCCCTGACCGGCCCGGCCCGTGGCGGGTGAGTGGATGACGACCGGACGGCGGGCGGACCGCTCCGAGAGCTTCGGGGAAGCTCTGCTGGGCGAGGTCCTCGATCGCGCGCATGAACTGCCGCCCCATCTCATCGGGCCCTTGGTCGCCGACATGATGGAGCGGCTCGGGGGCCGCCGACCGCAGGTGCTGCTGCAGGACTACGGACAACTGCTGCTGGTACCCCTGCCCGGCGACGGCCTCACGGAGGGCGAACCGCAGGTGATCGACGACTCCGTGGCGGGCCGCTGCTTTCTCGACGCTCACCCCGTCGAGCTGCCCGAGGACGACGGCGTGCGGGTCCACCTGCCGCTGCTGGACGGCGGCGACCAGGTCGGGGTCATGGCAGTCACGTTGGACAGCGTCGACGACCACGACCGCCGCATACTGCGCAGGATCGCCGGCCTGGTGGCCGACCTACTGGTGACCAAGCATGGCTACTCCGACCTCCTCTTCGGTGTCCGACGCCGTGAACCGATGAGCGTCGCCGCGGAGATCCAGTGGTCCCTGCTGCCGCCACTGGCGATGCTCATGCCTCGGGTCGCCGTGGCCGGGATCCTGGAACCCGCCTACGACGTGGCGGGGGACAGCTTCGACTACGCCCTCAACGGAGACGTCCTCCACGTGGCCATGATCGACGCGATGGGCCACGGCCTGGACGCGGCCACGATGGCCACCGTTGCCATCGGTGCCTACCGCCACGCCCGCCGCGCCGGCACCGGGCTGCCGGAGATCTACGACTTCATGGACCGCGCTGTGGCGGACCAGTTCGGCCCCGAGCACTTCGTCACCGCGCAGATGCTGCAGCTGGACACCACGACGGGACATCTTCAGTGGGTCAACGCCGGGCACCCGTCACCGATGCTCGTCCGTGATCATCGTGTAGCCCTCCGGCTGACCGGTCCGACGACCCTCCCTGTGGGCTTCGGCGGTCCGGAGCCGCAGATTTGCGAGATGAAGCTGGAGCCGGGGGACCGCCTCCTCTGCTTCACCGACGGACTGATCGAGGAACACGCGATGGGTGAAGAGCAGTTCGGAGAGGGACAGCTGATCGACTGGGTGAACCAGTTGGAGAGAACCGGCCGCGGGATCCGGGCAGTGGCGCGCTCCTTGTCCCACACGCTCAAGCGGGCGCGGGGCGGACACACCACGGACGACGCGACGCTGCTCCTGGTGGAGTGGCGCGGCTGACCTCACCAGTGTCGTCCAGTGCCGCTCCGCCGCCCACGGCTCGCTCTCAGTCCGTGCGGCCCCTGTGCGCTTTCGATGTCGATGAGAATCTGTTCCGCCTGGGTGACGTTGTCGGCCCGGACGGCCTGAGCCATCGCGGCGCGGGCGGCCTCGGGTGCCGTGTCCGGCGGAACCACCAGCAGGGAGAAGATGTCCTGATCGCCGCGAGTGATCAGGACGGTGTCGTCGCCCACCGGAAAGGAGTCGATGTGCACCACCCGGTCCTCGACGACGATCCGCGTCGGGAGCCCTTCCCAGGCCGCGGCGTCCAGCCCGACGCGCGTGACGGGGCCGAGGTGGCCGGTGAGAGCGCTCAGCAGCGCGGGCAGCTCGGCACCGATGTCGCGCGACCGCGGCCACCACGCACCATCGAGGACGCCTTCGCGTGCCTCCGTGGTCTCCAGCCGGAGCAGCGCACACCCCGGCTGCACGGCCTCGTGAACGCCACTGGGCAGATGCCGGGAAACGGGCCGTGAATCGGAGCCGGTCATGAGGATCACCCGTCTTCGGAAATCGGTGCGATCATGGGGCTCGCCTCGCGTTTCCACGCTACTCCTCGTGCCACGGGCGTCGATGTTTCCAGAATCGCCCTGTCCCGGGCAGCCGGCCCCAGCCAGAACGGATTCGGCACACATGAGGCCGGGAAATCCCGTGAACACACGAGAACTGCAGAGAGGTGTTTTCCGGGGCCAGAGACCATTCGGCTGCCGTTTCCGCAGGTCACAGCCCTGCCCGGGGAAAACTCCTAAAGTGGGTGTCGCAGGTTCGAATCCTGCCGGGGGCACCAGCCAAAAGACCCCGGACCGATCATGGTCCGGGGCCTTTTGGCGGTTCGGTTTCAGGCGGCGTGGGGGGTGAAGGTGACACGGGAGTCACCCTCGTCGATGGCCAGGTTCAGCGTGCCGTCCAGGGCCTTGGCCAGGCGCCGCAGCAGCGGAAGCGTCGGCACGGTGTCGCCGCCCTCCATCCGGGACACCTGAGGCTGCGTCATCCCGGCCCGCTCGGCCAGCTCGGCCTGGGACAGGCCGAGCTCGATCCGACGGTCGTAGACCGCCTGCCCCAGATCGCCGGCCAGCCGTGCGTCGACGTACTCCTGGTCGTACTCCACCGCCTCACCCGTAAGCTGCCGGGCCCGGCGCGTCCTCCACGTGCTGTGATTCATCAGCTCTCCTTGCGCCGATCATGGGTGTGCTCAGCCCGGCCGTGCTCGGCCTCGCAACCTTCTGGGCCTGATGCGCACGTTCGACTTCCGCCGCCTCACGCATCCTCGTCTTACGGAACACCGTCAGCAGAACGATCCGCTGCCCGGGGGGCGAGCCAGTACGGAATGCGCACGGCCTCGCCGTCCAGCTCGAAGCGCAGCTCACGCAGCTTGCCGCCCAGGTGACGCGAGTACGGCTCACCAAGCGTCGCCGGCTCGTCCAGGAGACGGTCCGTCTTGTCCTCCACCCGCCGGTAGAGGCGGAACGGAAGTAGCTCCAGCCAATCCCTCACCTCGGGTTCGATCTCGATCTCCCACCGCTCCGTCATGCAATCAACGGTATATATCTCCAAATGCATAGCGCAAGCCGCCACGGCGCTTGCGGCCAGCACTTCCCCTGGCTGCGTCACCTCCCCCGATCCACCCGAGAGGTCACCCTCTGCCAGTCGACCCAGAACACATTCGGCACACATGAGGTCAGGAAGCTTCGTGAACACGTGAGAACTGCAGAGGAGCGTTTTCCCAGGCCAGACGCCCAGCATCGTACATTTCCGCAGGTCCTGGCCCCGCCCATGGAAAACTCCTAAAGCGGGTGTCGCAGGTTCGAATCCTGCCGGGGGCACAGAGAAAAAGCAGGTCGGAGACCCTGCAGCCCGAGTGGGCTGCAGGGTCTCCGACCTCGCAGCACATATAGGTGAAGGGCTCCTCGACCTACAGTTGCTGCTCCCATGGATTGACCACCAGAGACCCGGTTCGGGCCATGTGCTTGATGTTGCGTGTGGCCACCGTCCAGCCGTTGGCCAGGGCGGTGGCAGCGATCAGTGCATCCGGCGGGTCGATGCTGGTGCCGGCGGCCTTGAGCGTCTTGTGGACGGTGAGGTAGGCGGCCGCTTCCGGTTCGCCGATCGGCGCGATGCGGTCGCGGTATTCGTGCCGTGCCGCAGCGAGAGCTTGTGCGTAGCGGGCCTGGCGTACAGGATCCGGAGTAGCGGCCACGCCGGCCTCGATCTCGGCCATGGTGATCACGCTCAGGAAGCGGTTGGGCCTGGCCGTGGACCGGAACCAGGCCAGGACGCGGGGGTCGGGCTTCGCCCGGGTCGTCAGCTCGGCGACGACATTGGTGTCGAACAGGTAGATCACTCGGCGTCCGTCTGCTCGTCGTAGGAGCGGGCACCGAACTCCAGACCCTCGAAGGGCCGGGAGAGCAGGAACTCCTCGAAGCCGTCGTTGCTCAGGGTCACCCAACGGTGCAGCATCTCTGGCAGTGCCTCGATCTCCGTGTCGGCAAGCTCTGCGTCGAAGTGCCGACGCTGGCCCTCAGGCAGGGACTCCCGAATGTCACGGATGGTCCGCAACGGGTGCGACGACGAGGGTGGCGGGTGAGGCCCGCTCGGGGCCGTGGTCATCGGCATCCCCTCCGCTTGATCAGGCTGCGTACTGCTGCTGGTCCCAGGCTACGGGTTTCCACCTGCCCGCTCACAGCTTTGGGGTGGGAGCGGAGCATCCGTCCGCCTGCCCGCCGAGCCACAGCGGCAGTTCTTACGGAGTTCGCCCGGTCGCCCTCGTCGATGAGGCGACAAGGCTCCACATCAGGTGCCCACCCCCGGCCCAGCAACCAACCGGAACGAATTCAGCACACATGAGGCCGGAAACGACTGAGAACACACGAGAACCGCGTAGAAGTGATTTCGCAGGTCAGTCGCGCTGCGAGATGCGTTTACGCAGTTCACGGCCTCACCCGGGGAAAACTCCTAAAGCGGGTGTCGCAGGTTCGAATCCTGCCGGGGGCACCGCATGTGCCTGCTGTCACTGCCCCGCGACCATCGGCCGCAGGGCAGTGACAGCAGGTCTTGACGGCAGTTTCCTCTGCCGGCGTCGCCTGAGCAGGCGGCCCCTGCGGCTCATGGTCTCCCGACCGGCGTCTCGGACGACCCCAACTGGTATGAATCGACATCCTCCGCCTGAGGGCACTCGTCACCGGCGGCGACCGGAAACCGCTTGGCCGTGCAACCACAGACTGCTCTCATGTATCCCACTTCTCGTACGACTGTCCGAGGGACGGTCACACGCTAAAAGGGGATGCAGTGAGAAGGGTCGGAAGATCCCGTTTGGCCGCCGCGACCGCGGTGGTGGTCGCGATGACGGGCACTCTTGTCGCGGTCGCCACCTCCCCGGCGTCGGCGGCTGCCTGCGCGACGAACACCTACACCCGGCAGTTCTTCGCGAACACCAGCTTCTCGGGCGCGCCGAAGCGCACGGACTGTGACACCGCGATCAACGAGAACTGGGGCACCAAATCGCCCGGGGTCCCCGGCGTCGCCAAGGACAACTTCGGCGTCCGCTGGCAGATCACCCGCGACTTCGGCTCCGGAGGTCCTTTCGCGTTCACCGCCTCCGGCCAGGACGGCATCCGTGTGTACCTCGACGGCGCGCGCAAGATCGACCTGTGGAAGAACGGGTCCAGCACCGTCTCCCGGACCGTCAACCTGACCATCCCCCGTGGCACCCACACCCTCCGCGTCGACTACGTCAACTGGACCGGTGCCGCCGCCGTCAAGTTCGCCTACGCGCCCCGCACCGGCGCCACCGTGGACCGTGTCGCCCCTCTCGCACCCACCGGGGCGAAGGTGGTGTACGACAAGGGCACCGACTCCGCCACCTTCTCCTGGACGCCCAACAAGGAGATGGACCTCGCCTACTACCGGGTCTACCGGCAGACCGCGGTGGGTGACTGGATGCCCATGGTCCTGACCGACAGGACCTCCTGGACCGACACCAAACTGCCCCGCAACGGCAAGCCCATCCGCTACTACATCTGCGTCACCGACCGCGCCGGGAACCTCTCCGAGAGCACACCCGTCCTGACGGTCACCCCGGTCGACACCGTCGCCCCGACGGCACCCGTCATCGCCGTGTCCCACATGGCGAACACCCCCAGCTCTCTGAAGATCAACTGGGACGGCCGGACCGAGGAGGAGATAAGGATCGGCGGCACCATCAGCATCTACCGGTCCACCGGCGACACCCTCGGCGACAGCCCCGAACTCATCGGCACAGCGTCGAAGGACTCGTCGCCGACGTCGACCTACGCGTACATGGACGAACTGCCGGCGTTCGACGGCACCGCCTACACCTACGCCGCCGTGGTGACCGACGCCGCCGGCAACGCGTCCCCGATGTCCGCGCCGCGTTCGGTGACCCCCGACAGCGTTCCCCCGGCCCCGCTCACCGGCCTGACCGCCACGCCCCGCGCCGACGGCGTCCTGCTGAGCTGGGACGCCCCCGCCGAGAGCGGCCTGAGCTACGCCGCCACCCGCGTCGTACGGCGGCCGGACGGCAGCACCGGCTACAACAGTGACGGGTGCTCCGACGCCGTCGACCCCAAGAAGCCCACCGCCCTGCCGAACGCGATGCTGTGCGCCGGACCGGCGGACGGCGAGACGGTGACCTTCCTCGTCGTAGCGATCGACCAGTGGGGCAACCACATCGGCCTCGACCTGGCCCCCACCGTCACCACCACCGAACTCGACAACAGGCCCGACGACGCCCTCGGCGAGGACTCCGGCGTGCTCACCGTCCTCAACCCCGACGCCGTGACCAGAACCGGCCGCTTGGAGTGGGCCTGCTCCGACATGACGGCCTGCGCCGGCATCACCGAGCACCGCCTGGAGCGCTGGAACGTGGCCACCAGGACGTACGAACCGGTCACCTCCATCGCCGCGGCCCCGAACCGCATCTACCGCGCCGCCGTGCCCCTGCCGCTCGGCGAGACGTCGTACTTCCGGATCACCGGCATCCTCGCCGACGGCACACCGGCCGCCGTGGTGCACTACTCGGCGGCCAGGGGCGACTACGTGTGAGCCCCGGGAACCGTGCCGACGACTTCGCGGCGGTCACTCGGATTCTGACCGAGGCGGATCAGCGGGACTTCTGCGGCGGACCCTGATCGCTCGGGGAAGCATTTGTCATGCGCGCAACGGCGACGAGGGCCGCGACCTTGAGGTCGCGGCCCTCGTCGCGCTGAACATCGGCCACCGCGACACCGGGGTCGACGAGCGCCAGTCGAGGGGAAGCGGCCATGCGGCCCTGATCATTCGGCTCTGCGCCACGGCGCACCGGGGCAAGCGCGCCCGCGATCCGCACCCTGACTCAGAGTGAGGTGCCGCTCCAGCTCCACGAATCGTCACGGGCCTCCCGCAGCAGGACGGCGAAGACGTCGCATGCAGGGCGCGGGCCGCCAACTGCTCCTAGGATGGCTTTCATCCAGAACGGATTCAGCACATATGAGGCCGCGAAACCCCGTGAACACGCGAGAACCACGGAGTGGTGTTTTCCCAGGCCATACACCTGTGGCTGACGTTTCCGCAGGTCACAGCCGCGCCCGGGGAAAACTCCTAACCTCGCTGTTTCGGTTGGCGTCGGCTGATCTGGGGTGATCCATGTGCCGGGGGGCGCGGGGCTGCCGTCGGATGTTGGGCATGGCGGGGTCCCGG
>NZ_JBSFJL010000015.1:0-195496 GCF_053598035.1 Streptomyces sp. NPDC001204
TCAGCCACCGCCACACGATCCGTCACATCACACGCCACGACCGTCGCCCGCGCACCCGACTCCGCCAGCTCAGCCACCAACTCGGCCGCACCCGCGGCCTCACCACCACGACGACTGACCAGAACCAGCTCACGCACCCCGTACCCGGCCACCAGATGACGCGCCACAACCGCACCCAGCCCACCGGTACCACCCGTCACCAACACCGCACCCTCCCCACCGAACACGGGAACCGCATCGGTGGTAGGAGCGGGACGACGGACCAGACGGGCGGCACGGAGCTCGTCGTCCTGGAGGCGGAGCTGGGGTTCGTCGCCCAGAAGAGCGGCGGCCGGAAGGGCGGGCAGATCCTGCTCGGCGTCGAGGTCGACGAGGAGGAAGCGGCCGGGGTTCTCGGACTGGGCGGAGCGCACCAGGCCCCAGACCGCGGCGACGGCCGGATCGTGGCCGGTGGTCGCGCCCCGGGTGACCAGGGCGAGCCGGGACGCGGCGAACCGCTCGTCCTGCTCGAGCCAGGTCTGTACGGCGGCGAGGGCGTCGGTGGCGGCGCGGTGTGCGGCGGTGACCGGGTCGGCGTCCGGGCCGGTGCCGGTGAGCGGCAGCAGCACGGTGTCCGGGACGGCGGCGTCGGCGGCGGCGAGGGCCGGGAGGTCCGGGTGGACGGCGAGTTCGCCGAACTGGGGCAGGGCGCGCAGGCCGAAGGGGTCCTCGCCGACAAGGGCGGCGGTGCCGGAGGCGGCGGCGACGGCCGTGACGGGCACCCAGTCGAGGCGGAACAGGGCGTCGCGGACCAGCGCGGCGGCGGCGTCGATCTCGTGGGCCGCGACCGCGCGCAGGATCAGCGAGTCGGCGGACAGGACGAGCTGTCCCGCGTCGTCGGCGACGGCGATCGCGACGGCGTCACCGGCCGCCGGGGCCAGCCGCACCCGCAGGGTGGTGGCGCCGCTCGCGTGCAGGCTGACGCCCTCCCAGGAGAAGGGCAGTCCGCCGGCGGCGCGCTCGTCGAGGTCGACGAACGACGCCGCGTGCAGGGCGGAGTCGAGGAGCGCGGGGTGCAGGCCGAAGGACTGGGCGTCGGTGTGGCCGGACTCGGGCAGGACGACCTCGGCGAACACCTCGTCGCCGCGGCGCCAGGCGGCCCGCAGGCCCTGGAAGAGCGGGCCGTAGCCGAAGCCGCCGTCGGCGAGCCGCTCGTAGAGGCCGTCCACGGGGAGGGCCTCGGCACCGGCCGGGGGCCAGACGGTGGCGTCGAAGTCGGTGGCGGCACGGGAGGGGGAGAGCACACCGGTGGCGTGGGACGTCCAGGGGGCGTCCTCGTCGGCGTCGGGGCGGCCGTAGATCGTGACGCTGCGGCGGCCGGACTCGTCCGGGTTGCCGATCCACAGCTGCACCTGGACGCCGCCCTGCTCGGGCAGGACGAGCGGCGCCGCCAGGGTCAGTTCGTCGACGCGGTCGCAGCCGACCTCGTCGCCGGCGCGGACGGCCAGCTCCAGGAAGGCAGTGCCGGGCAGCAGGGTGGTGCCGCGGACGGTGTGGTCGGCGAGCCACGGGTGGCCGAGCAGGGAGATCCGGCCGGTGAGCAGGGCGCCCTCGGAGTCGGCGAGGGAGACCGCGGCGGACAGCAGCGGGTGGTGGGCGGCGCCGAGCCCGACGGAGCGCAGGTCGGCGGCGCCGCCCTGGACGGCGCGCGGCCAGTAGCGGCGGCGCTGGAAGGTGTAGGTCGGCAGGTCGGTACGGCGGGCTCCGGTGCCGGTGAAGCAGGCGTCCCAGCGCAGCGTGGTGCCGTGGGTGTGCAGCGCGGCGAGCGCGGCGGTGAAGGTGTGGTCCTCGGAGCGGCCCTCGCGCAGCGCGGGCACGGTGACCGCGTCGGAGCCGGCGGCGTCCAGGCAGTTCTGTGCCAGGGCGGACAGGACGCTGTCGGGGCCGAGTTCGAGGAAGGCGGTGACGTCGTGCCGGGCGAGCCAGTCGATGCCGTCGGCGAAGCGGACGGCGTGGCGGACGTGGTCGACCCAGTAGTCGGGTGAGGTGAGCTGGGCGACGGTGGCCGGCTCACCGGTGACGTTGGAGACGACGGGGAGCAGCGGGCTGTGCAGCGTGAGGCCTTCGACGACGCTGCGGAACTCGTCGAGCATCGGTGCCATGAGCGGCGAGTGGAAGGCGTGCGAGACGCGCAGTCTGCTCGTCCTGCGTCCGTCGGCGGCCAGGCGGGCCGCCAGCTCGGTGACGGCGGTCTCGTCGCCGGAGAGGACGACGGCGGAGGGGCCGTTGACGGCGGCGAGGGACACCAGGTCCTCGTGGCCGGCGAGCAGCGGGGCGACCTCTTCCTCGCTCGCCTGCACGGCGACCATCGCGCCGCCCCCGGGCAGCGCCTGCATGAGTCGGCCGCGGGCGGCGACCAGGGTGGCCGCGTCGTCGAGGGAGAGCACGCCGGCGACGTGCGCGGCGGCGATCTCGCCCACGGAGTGGCCGGCCAGGTGGTCCGGCTTGACCTCGAAGGACTCCAGCAGGCGGTAGAGGGCGACCTCGACGGCGAACAGCGCGGGCTGCGCGTACTCGGTGCGGTCGAGGCGGGCGGCGTCCTCGCCCCACAGCACCTCGCGCAGCGGCACGTCCAGGTGGGGGGTGAAGGCGTCGAGGGCGGCGTCCAGGGCGGCGGCGAACACCGGGAAGCGGGCGGCGAGTTCGCGGCCGGCGCCGAGTCGCTGGGCGCCCTGTCCGGTGAACAGGACGGCGAGGCGGGTCTCGGTGCGGGCGGTGCCGGTGACGGTGTCGGCCAGGGCGGCCGGGTCGGTGCCGTCGGCGATCGCGGTCAGCCGCTCGGTGAGGCCGGGCAGGTCCGAGGCGAGCAGGACGGCCCGGTGCTCGAACGCGGTGCGGGTGGTGGCGAGCGAGTAGGCGGTGTCCGTCAGCGCGGGCGGGGTGCCGGTGCCGAGGGTGGTGAGCAGGGCGGCGGCCTGGGCGCGCAGCACCTCGGGGCCGCGGCCGGAGAGCAGCACGGGCACCACGCCGGTGACGGCGGCCGGGGTGCCCGGGGCGTCGTCCTCGGTGTCGGCGGGCTCCGGCTCGGGGGCCTGCTCGACGATGGTGTGGGCGTTGGTGCCGCTGATGCCGAAGGAGGAGACGGCCGCGCGGCGGGGGGCGCCGGTGGCGGGCCATTCGGTGTTCTCGGTGAGGACGCGGACGGCGCCCTGCGACCAGTCGACGTGGCGGGTGGGCTCGTCGGCGAGGAGGGTGCGGGGCAGCACGCCGTGCCGCATCGCCATGACCATCTTGATGACACCGGCGACACCGGCGGCGGCCTGGGTGTGGCTGATGTTGGACTTCACCGAGCCGAGCAGCAGCGGCTTGTCCTCGTCACGGTTCTGCCCGTAGGTGGCGAGCAGTGCCTGTGCCTCGACGGGGTCCCCGAGGGTGGTGCCGGTGCCGTGCGCCTCGACGACGTCGATGTCGCCCGCGGCGAGCCGGGCGTTGACGAGGGCCTGCTCGATGACCGCCTGCTGCGAGGGGCCGTTGGGGGCGGTGAGGCCGTTGGAGGCGCCGTCCTGGTTGACGGCGGTGCCGCGGACGACGGCGAGGATCTCGCGGCCGTTGCGGATCGCGTCGGAGAGGCGTTCCAGGACGAGGATGCCGACGCCCTCGGCCCAGCCGGTGCCGTCGGCGGTGTCGCCGAAGGAACGGCAGCGGCCGTCGGCGGACAGTCCGCCCTGGCGGCCCATCTCGATGAAGGTGCCGGGGCCGGACATGACGGTGACGCCGCCCGCGAGGGCGAGGGTGCACTCGCCCGCGCGCAGCGCCTGGGTGGCGAGGTGGAGGGCGACCAGGGAGGAGGAGCAGGCGGTGTCGACGGTGACGGCGGGACCGACCGTGCCGAAGGTGTACGAGATGCGGCCGGACAGCACGCTGCCGGTGTTGCCGGTGAGCTGGAAGCCCTCGGCGCCGTCGGCGGGGCCGACCCGGTAGTCCTGGGCCATGGCGCCGATGAAGACGCCGGTGCGGCTGCCCTTGACGGAGGTGGGGTCGATGCCGGCGCGCTCGAACGCCTCCCAGGCGGACTCCAGGACGACCCGCTGCTGCGGGTCCATGGCGACCGCCTCGCGCGGTGAGATGCCGAAGAAGTCCGCGTCGAAGTCCGGCGCGTCGTGCAGGAATCCACCGCGGGAGGTCGGCGAGGAGGCGAGCGCCTCCATGTCCCAGCCGCGGTCGGCGGGGAACGGGGTGACGCCGTTCTCGCCGGCCTCCACCATCCGCCACAGGTCCTCGGGGCTGCTGACGCCACCGGGGTAGCGACAGGTCATGCCGACGATGGCGATCGGTTCCTGGGCCGACGACTCCAGCTCGCTCACACGCCGCCGCGCGCGTCGCAGATCGGCGGTCGCCAGCTTGAGGTAATCCCGGAGCTTCTGTTCGTTGTCCATCTCAACCCATCCCGACGGCCGACGGCCGTACACGCATCGCCGAAATCTCTGCGCCGTGCTGCAGAACACCGACTCGCCACATGGCTCTCCCCTGCGGGAGAAGCCATGAGGCGAGTCTGGAGGGAGGTCCGGCAGGAAATCCCTAGAACTTGGAGGGGCTTTCGCCCGTTACCAGCTGTGCGCCAGCAGAAGGTCGTCGAGTTCGTTCTGCCGGGAAACGAGCGCAAGGTCGGCGTCGACCATCATCCGCATGAGTTCCGGGAAATCGACACTCGGCTTCCAGCCCAGCTGGACCTGCGCCTTGGAGCTGTCGGCGCACAGCACCTCGACCTCGGCGGGCCGCACGAGGTCGGGGTCGATGACGACGTGGTCCTCCCAGTCGAGGCCCACGTGCTCGAAGGCGTAGCGGACCGCGTCGCGCACGGTGTGCATCTCTCCGGTGCCGATCACGTAGTCGTCGCCGGCGTCCTGCTGGAGCATCAGGTGCATGGCGCGCACGTAGTCGCCCGCGTAGCCCCAGTCACGGACCGCGTCCATGTTGCCGAGGGCCAGTTTGTCCTGGAGCCCCAGCTTGATGCGGGCGACCGCCAGAGAGATCTTGCGGGTCACGAACTCCTGGCCACGACGGGGCGATTCGTGGTTGAACAGCATTCCGGAGACCGCGTACATACCGAACGACTCACGGTAGTTGCGGGTGATGAAGTGACCGTACGCCTTGGCCGCGCCGTAGGGGCTGCGCGGGTGGAAGAGCGTGGTCTCCCGCTGCGGCGTCTCGGCGACCTTGCCGAACATCTCCGAGGAGGACGCCTGGTAGAACCGGATCTGGCCCTCGGGACCCGCGGTGCGGGACATGCTCAGTCCGCTCACCATGCGGATGGCCTCCAGGACGCGCAGCACGCCCATGCCGTTCACCTCGGTGACCAGCTCGGCCTGCTGCCAGGACATCGGCACGAACGAGATCGCGCCGAGGTTGTACACCTCGTCCGGCTGTACTCTGTCGACCGCCGAGACCAGGCTGGCCTGGTCCATGAGGTCGCCGTCCACGAAGGACAGTTCCGAAACGAGCCGACTCACCCGGGACTTGCGGGGGTTGGCCTGGCCACGGATGAGACCCCACACCTGGTACCCCTGCGACAGCAGGTGCTCCGCCAGATAGGACCCGTCCTGGCCGGTAATTCCGGTGATCAGTGCGCGCTTGGGCATTTCATTCCCATCTCAACCGCGAAGAGACCGTCCAAACGCTGCGCTCGGTCGACGACCTGGCCTCGAAAAGCTGTCCGGACGATAGACACCGGCACGTTCCCAAGCGGCGGAAGTCAATGTCAACGCTTCTCGAACTTACTAGGGAATTCCCGGGTGGGCCGATGCGGCCGGGGCGAACACTAGGGAAATCCGGGTGCGGTGCGGGATCCAATGACCGGGTCGGCGTGCCGGCCGACTCCGTTCCAACGGGCGGCTTCTGGCCGCCGTCAACCGGGGTGTCATTCCGTGCTGTTGAGACTCATGCGCACACGACTGCGCCCCTACGCGGGTTCCGTCGTCGCTCTGGTCGCCCTGCATCTGGTGCAGATCCTCGGCACGCTGCTGCTGCCGACGCTGGGCGCCGCGCTCATCGACGAGGGAGTCGTCCGCGAGGACAGCGATCGCATCGGCGCCATCGGCGCGGTGATGGCGGTGGTGGCGGTGGTGCAGATCGCCGCGGCGCTCGGTGCCGCGGCCCTGGGCGCGCGCACCTCCACCGCCCTCGGGCGGGACCTGCGCTCCGCGGTCTTCCGCCGCGTGCTGGACTTCTCCGCCCGCGAGATCGGCCGCTTCGGCACCCCGTCCCTGCTGACCCGCTCGGTGAACGACGTGCAGCAGGTGCAGAACCTGGCCCAGTCCGGGCTCGGCATCTTCGTCGCGGCCCCGCTGATGTGCCTGGGCAGTGTGGTGCTCGCACTGCGCCAGGACGTGCCGCTGGCCCTGATCCTCGTTCCGATGGTGCTGGTGGTGGGCGTCTGCTTCGGTTTCCTGCTGGCCCGTATGGCCGCGCTGTACGCCCGGCTTCAGCGGACGCTGGACCGGATCGGGCGGCTGCTGCGGGAGCGGATCACCGGGGTGCGCGTGGTGCGTTCCTTCGCCCGCGACTCGTACGAGAGCGAGCGTTTCACCCGCACCAACGAGAAGCTCCTCGGCCTGTCCCTGGGGGTGGGCCGGCTCATCGCGGTGATGCTGCCGTCGGTTCTGCTGCTGATGAACCTGTTCACCCTGGCGCTGCTGTGGGTGGGGGCGCGGCGGATCGACGCGGGCAGCATGCGGATCGGCTCGCTCAGCGCCTTCCTCAGCTATCTGTCGCTGATCCTGATGTCCGTGGTGATGCTCGCCTTCGTGTTCCTGAACGTGCCGCGGGCCCGGGTGTGCGCGGAGCGGATCACGGAGGTCCTGGACGCGGAGACCGACGTCGTCCCGCCCACCGCGCCGCGGCCCATGACGGGTCCCGCCGGGCAGGTCGAGCTGCTGGACGCCGAGTTCCGCTACCCGGGCGCCGAGAACGCCGTGCTCCGGGACCTGTCGCTGACGCTGAAGCCCGGTGAGCGGGTCGCGGTCCTCGGCAGCACCGGCTCCGGCAAGACCACGCTGCTGCACCTGATCCTGCGGCTGGTCGACGCGACCGCGGGCGAGGTGCGGATCGGCGGCACGGATGTGCGCGAACTGGACCCGTCGGTGCTGGCCGGCGCCGTGGGCTACGTGCCGCAGCGGCCGTACCTGTTCGCCGGGACCGTCGCGACCAACCTGCGCTTCGGCCGGCCGGACGCGACGGACGAGGAGCTGTGGGAGGTGCTGCGGGTCGCCCAGGCGGACGACTTCGTGGCCCGGCTCGGCGGCCTCGACGCGGAGATCGCCCAGGGCGGCACCACCGTCTCCGGCGGCCAGCGCCAGCGGCTGGCGATCGCACGGGCGCTGCTGCGCCGCCCCGCCGTCTATCTCTTCGACGACTCCTTCTCCGCGCTCGACCAGAGCACGGAGGCGGCGCTGCGGGAGGCCCTGGTCCCCCACACGGCGGGCGCCACCGTGATCACCGTGGCGCAGCGCGTGGCCTCCGTGCGCGACGCCGACCGGATCGTCGTCCTGGACCAGGGCGGCATCGCCGCCACCGGCACCCATGACGCGCTGCTGCGCGACAGTCCCACGTACCGCGAGATCGCGCTCTCGCAGCGCACCCGAGAGGAAACCGCTCATGGCGCCGGACGTCCCTGAGGAGCACGAAGAGGCGCGAGAGGAGGAGGCGCGCGAATCGGACCGGCCGGTCCGCCGGCTCGCCGGTCTGCTGCGCCCGCACCGCCGGTCCGTGGGCCTCGCCCTGGCGGCGGGTGTCGTCGGCATCCTCCTCAACGCGTTCGGTCCGCTGCTGCTGGGCCGCGTCACCGACCTGATCGCCGACGGCGTCCTCGGGCACGGCGGGCCGGCCCCGGGCGTCGACTTCGGGGCGCTCGGCAGGCTGCTGCTGATCCTGCTGGTTCTGTACGTGACGGCGTCGGTGTTCATGCTGGTGCAGAACTGGCTGGTGGCATCGGTGGTCCGTCTGCTCATCCACGACCTGCGGCACCGGGCGCAGGAGAAACTGGCGCGGCTGCCGCTGCGCCACTTCGACCGGCTGCCGGCGGGCGAGACGCTCAGCCGCAGCACGGACGACGTCGACAACCTGCAGCAGACCCTCCAGCAGACCCTGACCGATCTGATCAGCTCCGTGTTCTCGCTGGTCATCATGCTGTCCCTGATGCTGATCATCTCGCCTTCGCTGGCCGGGGTGATGCTGCTGAGCGTCCCGGTGTCGGGGCTGCTCGCCGCCTGGATCGCCAAGCGGGCCCAGCCGCGGTACGCCGCCCAGTGGGCCGCGAGCGGCAAACTGACCGCGCACGTCGAGGAGATGTGCGCCGGGCACGCGCTGGTGAAGTCCTTCGACCGGCGGGCGGAGGCCGAGCGGCGCTTCGACGAGCGCAACGAGGCGGTGTACCGGGCGGGTTCGGGGGCACAGTTCGCGTCCGGCGCGATCGAGCCCGTGATGATGTTCGTCGCCAACCTCGGCTATGTCGCGGTCGCCGTCGTCGGCGCCTGGAAGGTCGTGGACGGCTCGCTGACACTGGGCGATGTGCAGGCGTTCATCCTGTACGCGCGGCAGTTCAGCCAGCCGATCGTGGAGATCGCCTCGGTCGCGGGCCGCCTGCAGTCCGGGGTGGCCTCCGCGCAGCGGGTGTTCACGCTGCTCGACGCGCCGGAGCAGGAACCCGAACCGAGCCGACCGCTCGCTGTGGAACGCGCCGAGGGCCGGGTGGAGTTCCAGGACGTGTCGTTCCGCTACTCCCCCGACGTGCCGCTCATCGAGGGGCTGTCACTGTCCGTGGAACCCGGCAGCACGGTGGCGATCGTCGGCCCGAGCGGCGCCGGCAAGACCACGGTCGCCAACCTGCTGATGCGCTTCTACGAGATCGACTCGGGCCGCATCCTCCTGGACGGCACCGACATCGCCGCGATGAACCGCGACGACCTGCGCTCCCGCTTCGGCCTCGTCCTCCAGGACACCTGGCTGTTCAAGGGAACCATCGCCGAGAACATCGCCTACGGGACCCCGGACGCGACCCGCGCGGACGTCGTCGAGGCGGCCCGCGCCACCTGCGCCGACCGGTTCATCCGCACCCTGTCGCAGGGATACGACACGGTCCTGGACGACGAGTCCGGCGGTGTCAGCGCCGGGGAGAAGCAGCTGATCACGGTCGCGAGGGCGTTCCTCGCCCGGCCCGCCGTGCTCATCCTGGACGAGGCGACCAGCTCCGTGGACACCCGCACCGAGCTGCTGATCCAGCGGGCCATGAACACCCTGCGGGCGGGCCGGACGAGCTTCGTGATCGCGCACCGCCTGTCCACCGTCCGGGACGCCGACGTCATCGTCGTGATGGACTCCGGCCGCATCGTGGAACAGGGCACCCACGACCAACTCCTCGCGGCCCAGGGCGCGTACGCCCGCTTGCACGCGTCCCGAGCCGACGCGCCGACGGCCGAGGCGACGATCGGCTGACCGGCTGACCGCGTTCACAGCCCCGGGAACCGCCGCCTGCGTTCGTCGCAGTAGTCGCGCAGGCCGTCCACCAGGGCGTGAAGGGCGGTACGGGCATAGTGCGAGGCATCCCACCCGGCATACAGCGGGACCGTCAGTGGCCCGTCGGCGGTCCGCACGACCAGTTCCGCGAGGCCGAAGCGGGCGTCGTCCGTGACCAGGCACGCCCCTCGGCCCGCCGCGGCGAGCGCCTGCGCGAAGGCCGAGGAGCCGGTCTCCGACACCCCGGCGGGTGTGAGGCCCGCACGGCTGATGGCCTCGTCCACGACGAGGCGGGCCACATTGGAGCGAGTCATCAGAATGAGCGGTTCGGTGACCAGCTCGGCGAGAGTGATCGTGGTGCGCTCGCTCCAGGGGTGACCGGCGGGCACCTGCGCGATGACCGGCGTTCGGCCGAGGAACGCCGACTCCAGCGGCGCCGGCGCCGGAGTCGTGGAGATGCCGAGGTCGGCGTCGCTGCGCATCAGCGTGTCGAAGACCTTGCTCGGCTCCTCCTGAAGGGCGTCCCGCAGCGTGGGCCCCGCGGTGGCGCCACCGGCCATGAACGGGGCCAGGAGATAGGCCACCGTGGAGGGGGAGGCGACCACGGTGAAGGCCGCGCCCTCGCCCTGCCCGGCGGCCGCCATCGTCTCGGCGGCCTGCTCGGCACGGCGCACCAGGTCCTGGGCGATGGGCCGAAAACGGCGGCCAGCGGCGTTCAATGTCAGGGAACCGGGCCGGCGCGTGAACAGCGAGACGCCCAAGTCCTTCTCCAGTGCGCTCAGTTGACGCGACAGGGAGGGCTGGGCGACATGCACCTTGCGCGCCGCGGCGGTGACCGAGTCGGACTCGGCGACGGCGAGGAAGTAGCGCAGCACGCGCAGTTCCATGAATGACCTCCGGGCCTTCGCGGGAGTCCATGCCTCAGAGGCATGGGAACCTTGCCCATCAAGTATTAGACGGCATGAGTGGCCGAATTCAAACTGAGGGCACGTCCTGTTCACCGCCTGGCCCGTCCGCCGGAGGCCCCATGAACGTCCCGTCTGCCGCCCTCGGGAGATCCCGTACTTCGAGCCGGGCCCGCCGCGCGGGTCTCGCCTCGTTCGTCGGCACCACCATCGAGTGGTACGACTTCTACATCTATGGAACGGCCTCCGCGCTGGTCTTCGGCAAGCTGTTCTTCCCCGACGTGTCGCCCGCCGCGGGTGTGCTCGCCTCGTTCGCCACCTTCTGGGTCGGCTTCCTCGCCCGGCCGCTCGGCGGGATCATTTTCGGCCACTTCGGCGACCGCATGGGCCGCAAGGGCACCCTCGTCACCACGCTGCTCCTGATGGGAGCCGCCACCTTCCTGGTCGGCGTGCTGCCCACGCACGCGCGGATAGGAGTCGCGGCACCCGTCCTGCTCGCTCTCCTGCGCGCGGTGCAGGGCATCGCGGTGGGCGGTGAATGGGGCGGCGCGGTCCTCATGGCGTCCGAGAGCGCGCCCAGGGGGCGGGCCTCCTTCTTCGCCATGATGGTGCAGCAGGGCTCGCCGGCCGGCGCGATCCTGGCCACCCTCGTCTTCCTCGCCGCGGGCACCCTGGACGACGCGGCCTTCCTGGCCTGGGGCTGGCGTGTGCCGTTCCTGCTCTCGGGACTGCTCGTCGTCGTGGGCCTCCTGATCCGGCTGAAGGTCGAGGAGTCGGACGACTTCGCACGGGTCAGGGAGCGCGGCGACGTGGTGAGGCTCCCGATCGCCGAAGTGCTGCGCACCGGCTGGCGCGTGGTGCTGCTCGGCATCGGCGCCTCGATCATGGGCATCTCCGCCGCGTACTTCACCAACACGTTCGTGCTCTCCTGGACCACCAACGAACTGCACATGGACCGGCAGACGATGCTCTACATCCTGCTCGGGCTCTCCGTGGTGCAGTTCGTGTGGCAGCCGGTCGCCGCGCTGATCTCCGAACGGGTCGGCGAGGCCCGGTTCATGGTGTGCTCACTGCTCGCCAATGTCGTCGTCGCCGCCCCGATGTTCCTCATGATCGAGACGGCGCGGCCGCTCCTGGTGTTCCTCGGCATCGCGCTCGCCATGATCAGCGGCTCCGGGTACTACGCCGTCCTGGCCGGATTCCTCGCCCGCGCCTTCCCGTCCCGTGTCCGCTACACCGGCATCTCCCTCTCGTACCAGCTGTGTTCGACGCTCATCGGTGGCACGACCCCGCTGGTGGCGCAGGCCCTGCTGACATCGGGCGGCGGCTCCGTCTGGCCCGTGGTCGCGTTCTACGCCGTCCTGCTGCTTGTCACCACGGCCTGCGTCGCCGTGCTCGCCCGGGTCACCGACCGGCGGGCACCGCAGCCGCCGGCCGCCGCGGCGCCGGCCGCCTGACCCACCGACGTACCTCCTGCCCCCTCCCAAGGAGTTGATCCCCGTGCGCCTCGACGCCGTGTTCCGCAACGGACGCTTCACCACCCTCGACCCGGACCGCCCCACCGCCACCTCGCTCGGCGTGTTCGGCGGCCGGATCGTGGCCCTCGACGAGGAGTTGGTGGGCTGCACCGCCGGCACGGTCGTCGACCTCGGCGGCGCCCACGCGGTCCCCGGCTTCAACGACGCGCACCACCACCTCAGTTACGTCGGCAAGGGCCTGCGCGAGCTGGACCTCTCGTACGCGGCCGTGCCGAGCCTGGACGCGCTGTACGCCGCGGTCGCCGAGCGGGCCGCGGACCTGCCCGAAGGCACCTGGGTGCTCGGCGCGGGCTACGACCAGAACAAGATCGGCGCCCACCCGACCGCCGAGGCCCTCGACAGGGCGGCCGGAGGCCGTCCGGTCTGGCTGGTGCACACCTCCCACCACATGGCCGTCGCCAATACGGCGGCCTTCGCGCGGGCCGGACACACCGACCTGTCCGCGGTGCCCGACGTGCCCGGTGGTCATGTCGTACGCGACGCGGAGGGACGGGCCGAAGGACTGCTCCAGGAGACCGCGATGCGCCTGGTCGAGCGGATACTGCGCCCGGAGCCGGCCGAGGAGTGGATCGCCCACATCGCCACCGGCGCGCGAGCCGCCCTCGAGGTGGGTCTGACCAGCGTGACCGAGCCGGGCATCGGCGCCGTCGACGGCATCGGCAACGGGCCCGCCGACCTGGACGCCTACCTCCGCGCACGCGAACGGGGCCTGCTCGGCGTGCGGATGACGGTCATGCCGTACATCACCACGCTGCACGACTGCGGCGCCTTCGAGCCGGGCGCCGCCTGGTACGGCCTCGACCTCGGCCTGCGCACCGGGCTCGGCGACGAGTGGCTGCGGATCGGGCCGACCAAGATGATGTCGGACGGCTCGCTCATCGGTCGGTCGGCGGCGATGTGCTGCGACTACCACGACGCGCCCGGCAACAGCGGACTGCTCCAGCACGAGCCCGAGGAGATCCGCCGCCACATCGTCGAGGCGCACCGCTGCGGCTGGCAGATCGCCACGCACGCCATCGGGGACGCCGCCCTCGACGTCGTACTCGACGCGTACGAGGAGGCACAGCGGCTGCACCCGCGCGCCGATGTCCGCCACCGCGTCGAACACGCGGCCGTGACCAGCGACGCACAGGTCGCCCGCATCGCCGAGAACGGCCTGATCCCGGTACCGCAGGGCCGGTTCCTGTCCGAGACCGGCGACGGGCTCCTCGCGGCCCTCGGCCCGGTCCGCGGTCAACTCCTCTACCGTATGAGGTCGTTCCTGGATGCGGGCGTGGTGCTGCCCGGCTCGTCGGACGCCCCCGTGGTCGCCTCCGACCCGCTCCTCAGCATTGCCGACATGGTCAACCGCCGCACCGCGTCGGGCGCTCCGATCGCCCCGCACGAGGCGGTCACGGCGCATCAGGCGCTCCACGCGTACACGGTCGGCTCGGCCCACGCCGTCCACGAGGAACACATCAAGGGCACCCTGGCCCGCGGCATGCTCGCCGACTTCGCGGTCCTCAGCGACGACCTCCTCGGCGTGGCCCCGGACCGCATCGCGGACCTGACGGTCGGGGCCACGGTCGTCGGCGGCCGGGTGGCGTACGACGTGGGGGCGCTGAAGGTCGTGGCCTGAGCGCTTCCGCCGAGCGGGCGCAAGATGCAGTGCGCCACCACCGGCGACAGGCACTCCTTCGGCCGCAACTTCGCATGCCGGTCAGCCGGTTGGTGAATCCGCCTGCTGCGTCCGACCTGCAAGGGACAGAGCGAGCGACCCGGAGCACAGCTGTTCGAGCCGTTGCGGCAGGTCATCGAGTCGGTCAAGGAGACCTGCAAGGGCCGGCTCGACCTCGCTGCCCCGGTGGCATCGGGGCGGGCCCCAGGCCGGTCGCACCGCTCACGCCTCTGCCTCGTCAGGCCTCGGTCATGTCGAGGTCCGGGGGCGCGACGCGGAATCCGCGCGTCATCGCCGCCAGGTAGACGAGGCCGGCGCCCAGCCAGCAGAGACCGATCACGAAGGCCTGTTCGGAGAGGCTCGTCCAGAGCCACACGCTCAGGGCGAGTCCGATCACGGGAGCCACCAGGTAGCGGAGGATCGGTCCGGCGCCTCGGCGCTTCCCGTCGATGACGTAGTGCTTGACGGTGGCGATGTTGACGAGGGAGAAGGCCGTCAGCGCGCCGAAGTTGATGAGCGAGGAGGCGAGGGTGAGGTCCACGAGGAGCGACACCAGGCCGATGGCGCTCACCACGAGTGTGGCGTACACCGGGGTGCGCCACACCGGGTGCAGATAGCCGAAGACCCTGCGCGGCAGCACGCCGTCGCGGCCCATCGAGAACAGCACGCGGGACACCGTGGCCTGCTGCGCCAGCACGGCGCCGAAGCAGCCCGCGACGAACGCCGCGGTGAAGAACGACTCGAAGAGCTTGCCGCCGACCGCGCGGACGACGTCGAGGGAGGCGGCGTCGACGCTCGTGTAGTTCTGCCAGTGCGGGAAGGCCAGGCTGGACACCAGGGAGACCGCGATGAACAGCAGCCCGCCGAGGAGTGTCACCAGCAGGATGGCGCGCGGGATGGTGCGCCGCGCGTTCCGGGTCTCCTCGGCCAGGGACGCCACCGAGTCGAAGCCGAGGAAGGAGTAGCAGAGGATCGCGGCACCGGCGAGGGCGGTTGCGGTGCCCGGGCCCCGGCCGGCCAGCGCGTCCCACAGGGAGGGGATCTCCTGGCCCCGTGCGGTCCTCACGGCGAGCAGCGCGAACAGCACCAGGAAGACGGTCTGGGCGAGCACGATCGCCGAGCTGACCTTGGAGAGCATGGTGATCCCGACCATGTTCAGGACGGTCACCAGCGCGATGGACCCGGCGATCCAGACGCCCTGCGGGACGGCGGGGAAGGACTGGTGCAGATATACGCCGATGACCAGGTAGGCCATCATCGGCAGCAGCACGTAGTCGAGCAGGATGGTCCAGCCGCCGAGGAAGCCGACGTGACCGCCGAGGGTCCGGCGTGTGTAGGTGTACGCGCCGCCGGTGGCCGAGTACGCACCGGCCATGGCCGCGTAGCTGGCCGCCGTGAAGAGCATCGCGACGAGCGTGATCCAGTACGACGTGACGACGTGGCCCTCGGTCATGGTGTTCACGACGCCGTAGGTCGTGAACGACGCGAGCGGCATCATGTAGGCCAGGCCGAACATGACGGCGGCGGGTAGGCCGAGGACCTTGCGCAGGCCCTCGGCGGCCGGCGCCCGGTCCTGGTCGGAGGTGGGGGCGGGGGTGGTCGGTGAGGTCATGGTCATCGGTTCCTGGTCTGGAAAACGGTGCGGGGGTCGGGCGGACCGGTGCGGGTCAGGTCTGGGCCGCGTGCTGGGGCCGGGTCCGGGTCCGGACGGGGACCGTGCGGTCGGTGGGGCCGGTGGGTTCGCGCAGGAGGTCGGCGTAGTCGACGCGCAGGCGGGGAGTCGCGCAGGGGTTGCCCTCGCTCAGGTGGAGCGCACGCTGTTCGAGGTCCATGACCACCGACATGACGGTGGTCCACCGCGACGCCGGGGCGGAGCGCTCGTCGGGGTGGCAGCAGATGGAACTCGGTGCGTCGGTGTGGTCGCGCAGCGCCGCGTCCAGGACGTCGAGCGTCACCGGCTCCGGGCCGGGGCCGGGGACCAGGTCGCGGATCCGGCCGAGCCGCACATAGCTGTCGGGCATCGCCCGCACGGCCAGGTCGCGGCCGCGGCCCGCGGGGAGGGCGGACAGGAAGTGGTTGCTGTGGGTGAGCACGCCGTTCTCGGCCACGACCGGCAGTACCCCCTCGGGGCCGCCGGGCAGGCACTCGATGTCGAGAATGGCTCCGCCCGCCGCGCCGACCAGGTAGTTGCCGGAGGAGGCCCGCCGGTGCTGCGCGAGGATCCCGACCGCGTCGTGGACGTGCCGGCAGTCGGCGAGCGCGCGGATCAGCACATGGAAGGGGATGCCGGGCGAGCCGTCGTCACGGGAGCTGATCAGGGTGTTGAGCGCGATGCCGACCCCGTGGGCGTTGAGGGTGGTCTTCGCCAGGAGCCCGGCCTCGACGAGGGTGACGAAGTTCGGCCCGCCCTCGCGCTCCACCTCCAGCACCGCCACGGAGTCGACACCGTGCACCAGCCAGTCCCAGTTCTGCGCGACCAGGGTGACGCCGCCCGCGGTGCGGTGCGGAGCCAACGCGAAGGAGGTGCACTCCCCGGGACCTCTGCCGGCCGGGGCCTCGGCCGGCCCGTGGGCCGCGTCGGCCGGGGCAGGCCCGTCCGTCTGCGCCCACCAGAGGATCTCCGTGCGGCAGTTGATGGTGAAGATGTCCTCGAAGGGCAGACCGGCGCCCTCGGCGATGCCCGCCATCTCCTCGACCAGCTCGGGGTACGCCGTCGTGACCGCCGGAAGGTGGCGCCGGGCGAAGGCGACGGCCTCGGGCCAGGACACGCCCCGCTCGGCGAAGGAGCGCTCGTACCCGTCCCGGGCGGAGTGGACCTGCGGCCGGGCCCGCGCCCCGTACTGCACGCCGCGCTCCCGCGCGGTGCCGCGGACACGGATCCGCGGGAAGGCGGGTGCGGGAGTGTCGTGCATGGGGATTCCTTCGGTCGCGGGTTCGCCGGCGCGGTCGCTCGGGCCGGCCGGCGGGCGGTCAGGCCCGGGCGAGGCGGGCGGTCTCATGGGCGGTGCCGAACCAGGCGCCTTCCTCGGTGAGTTGGGTCAGGACCGTGTCGAGCACGGCCAGTCGCGAGGGGCGTCCGATGATCATCGGGTGCATCGTGAGCATGACGTGGCCGCCCAGTGCCGCGATACCGGAGATCTCCGGACGCCATACGTCGAGGACCTCGCGCGGGGAGCGGATGGTCTTGTTCCAGGTGTCGTTGGCGAACCAGAAGTGCGGGGCGTCGTCGAGGATCCAGGAGACGGGCACCTCGACGAGGTCGTGGGCCGCGTGCCGGTAGGGAACGATGTGGTCGAGCAGGTTCGAGCTGTACTCGAAGCCGTGCTCCACCAGCAGGTCCAGGGTGTTGGCGCTGAAGTCCCAGGACGGGGAGCGGTAGCCCGTCACCGTCGCGCCCGTGGAGCGCAGGATCGCCAGCCCCTCGCGCAGCTCCCTGCGCTCCTCGGCGGCGGACAGCTCCGTCGGCGAGGTGTGGGTCAGTCCGTGGTGTGCGATCTCGTGCCCGGCGGCCAGGATCGCCCGGATCGACTCGGGGTGGCGTTCGGCGTCCCGGCCGCAGCAGAAGAACGTCGCGGTGATCGAGTGCCGGTCGAGCAGTTCCAGGAGGAGCGGCACGGCCACCCTGGGGCCGTACGCGCCCTGGGACAGCACTCCGGGGCGGTCGGCGTTCCGGGGGTTCTCGCCGATCCACACCTCCTCGGCGTCGAAGTCGAAGCTGATCGTGGCTCCGAACCGGTGCCCCTCGGGCCAGGTGAACATAAGAGCTCTCCTCGATGCGACTGATCGATGCGACTGACGACGCTGCTGACGCCGAGACGGCAGTTTCACGCCACCTGCCGGGAACGACATGCGTCATTTGACGTATGCTCCGGCGATGACTGCGAGCCCTGTGCCCGGCAGACCGGGACAAGGTCTGCGGGGGCACGATCCGTCGGGTGCCGCCCCGTCCGGTCCCGGGGAGTTCACCGCCGACCACCTCGGCCGGACCGTGGTCCTGCGCGGCGCGGTGCCGCCCGGGCGGCTGGTGCTGTACGCGCGGGGGTTCCTGCTGCTCAACCGGCCCGAGGTGCAGTTCGTCTACCGGGCCGACGGGCTCTGGCTGGATGTGCGGATGGAACGGCACCGGGCGCGGGGGGACCAGCAGGACCACGCCCTGGTGAGCACGGGTGAGGTGCGCTCGGCACGGGGCCTGACCCGGCGCGAGATCGACGTGCTCACGCTCGTCGCGGTCGGGCTGACCAACACCGAGGTCGCGGACCGGCTCGGCACCCGGCCCCGCACCGTGTCGACCCAGGTGGAGCGACTGCTGCAGAAGCTGGGTCAGCGCAGCCGCGCGGGTCTGGCGGCACTGGCGGTGGACAGCAATCTGCTGGCGCTGCCGATGCCGGGCGGGGTCGAGGACGTGGCGCAGGTGGCCGTGGTCGGGGTCGAGAGGTTCGCCACGATGTTCCGCTCGGACCCCGAACGCACCTGGGCCCCGGCGCCGGCGTCGGCCCGGAAGCCGATTCTGCTGGGGAGCCTGGTGTCGCTCTCCGGCAGCGCCGCCGAGGACGGTGAGGAGCATCTGCGCGGGACGGCGCTCGCGGTGGAGGAGATCAACGCGGCCGGCGGGATCGGCGGGCGCAGGGTCGAGCACGTCGTGGAGGACTGCGACATCGACGATCCCGACGCCGTGCGGACGGCGATGAACCGGCTGGTCGCGGCCGAGGTGGACGCGGTCACCAGCAACTACCTGAGCGCGGAGAACCCGTTCCTGCTGGAGATGGCCGCCGACTACGGCAGGCCGTTCCTGCACCTCGACACCTTCGAGCGGCACGCGGAACTGGTGCGGTCGGATCCGCGGCGCTACTGGATGGTGTTCCAGACGTGCCCGTCGGAGAAGTACTACGCGTCGGCGTTCGTGCGGTTCGTGCGCGGGCTGGAGCACCACCGCCCGTACTCCCCGCGCAGCCGGACGGTCGCCGTGGTCGAGATGGACAGCCCGAGCGCGCGCATCGCGGACGGCGGCCTGGGTGAGTCACTGGCGTCGGTCGGCTGGTCGGTGGCGCTGCGGACGACGGTCCCGGTCCGCCGGGTCGACTGGGGACGGGTGGTCGAGCGGATCACGGGCGCGTCTCCCGATCTGGTACTGGTGGCGCACTTCGTGCCGGACGAGATCGCGGTGCTGCACCGGCTGCTGCACGAGTCCGGTTTCCCGGGCCTCGTGCACTACGTCTACGCCGCGTCGCTTCCCCGCTTCAGGAACCTGCTGGGGCCGCTGGCCGACGGCGCGGTGTGGAGTTCGACGACCTCGCGGACGGACTCGGTGACGGCGACGCGTTTCCAGCGCAACTACCTGCTGCGGTACGGCGTCGAGCCGGGGCCCACCCAGGCGAGTGCGGCCTTCGACCAGGTGCAGTTGCTCGCCTGGGCCTGGGCCCGCAACGGCGGGACGGTGCCCGCGGGGACGTGCCGGGCGCTGCGCGAGGACGTCCACCGCGGGCTCAACGGCATCTACAGCTTCGCCGACGGCGGGCAGTCCCCGCTGAGCTTCCCGGACGGGACCTCGGACCCGACGCTGGGGCAGCCCCTGATCACGTCGCAGATCCAGAACGGGCGCTCGGTGGTGCTGAGCCCACCGGACTTCGGCTCGATGAGCCGGCTGCACCTGCCGTCCGGCTGAGCCGTCACCGTGGGCGGCCCCGCGACCCGGGGTGGATACGCAGTTCTGCGTATGACAGTGCGAGCCCGGCTCCTTGCAGGTGGCGGCCCCATCCCGCCGAACACGGCGCCGTGCACTGCGCAAACGCCTCAACTCGTCCGTCTGTAGCATGACCTCATGACGCGCTTCCAAGATCGGGTGGCAATCGTCACGGGCGCCGGTGCCCCGAACGGAATCGGTGCCGCGGTTGCCAGGGCGCTCGTATCGCAGGGGGCCCGGGTTGTGCTGGGTGCCACTTCCGAGCGGGTGCACGAGCGGGCGGCGGAACTGGGCGCGGACGCCGTCGGCGTCGTCGCCGACCTGACCGTCGACGGCGCAGCGGACGCCCTGGTACGGGCCGCGTTGGACCGCTGGGGCCGCATCGACGTACTGGTGAACAACGCCGGCATGACATCCGTGGCCTCGGGCTGGGACGCCGACGACGACATCGCCACGCTGTCCCTGGCCGACTGGAACGCGGCGCTGACCCGCAACCTGACGACCGCGTTCCTGATGTGCCGAGCCGTGGTGCCGGTAATGGGAGCGGCCGGCTACGGACGCATCGTCTCGGTCGGCTCCACCACCGGCACGGTCAACGCGATGCCCGGCCAGGCCACCTACACCGCCGCCAAAGCGGGCCTGGTCGGGCTGTCCAGGGCGCTGGCCCTTGAGGTCGTTCGAGACGGAATCACGGTGAACGTCGTGGCACCCGGCTACGTAGCGACCGGTGCCCAGCTGGAATTCGAGGCGGCGGCCGCCGCGGCGGGCCCGATCGGCCGGAGTGGCACCCCGGAGGAAATCGCAGCCTGCGTGCTGTTCCTGGCGCACGAGTCGGCCTCGTTCGTCACGGGGTCGGTGCTCGTGGCGGACGGCGGACACAATCTCCCGGAGACCTGGCCGAGACCGTAACTCCCCGAACCTCACCCACCGCCGCCACCGGCCGGCGCATGGTGGTCCTGTCCCGTGGTCCTGTCCCTGCCCTTGCCGGAAACCTCATCCACCCGGGTCACTCGCGAAGGATGCCGCCCAGGCGTCCACGCCTGGAAATGCCGAGGCGGCGATCTGTCCTGGATCGTTGATCCGTTGGGAACCGTACGACCCCGCATGGGAGGCTCACCGTGTCCCCGTTCAGACGAGCGGTCCGCCGCCGCGGACGACAGCGGACCGTTCTCACCGCGCTGGTCGGCACCGCGGTAACGCTCCTCGCAATGACACTCGCCACCGGGGCCGCTCCCCCGGCCGGCAGCGGCCAGGGCGGCCTCGCCGTCACCACCGTCTCCACCCGCCCCGGATTCGTCACCGGCGGGGACGTTCTGGTCCACGTGCGTGTGCCCGGCGGCACCCGGCCCGGCGAGGTACGCGTCACCCGCAACGGCACCGACGTCACCGGGCAGTTCAGCCCCGACGCCGACGGCCACGGCCTCACCGGCCTGGTCACCGGGCTCGCGGACGGCCGCAACCGCATCGCCGCCACGACCGGCGGCGCGCCCGGCGCGCGGGCCGCGCGCGACGTCCTCGAGGTGCGCAACCATCCGGTCACCGGGCCGGTCATCAGCGGCCCTCACGAGCACCCGTACCTGTGTGCCACGCAGTCGTTCAAACTCGTCGACGGCTCGACCCTGGGCCCGGCCCTCGACAAGGACTGCTCCGTGCGGACACGGGTCGACTACGCGTACCGCTCGACCGACGGCACCATAAAACCGCTCCCCGACCGCGAGGCCCGGCCCGCGGACCTCGCGCACACCACGACGACGACTGGCGCCACGGTGCCGTTCCTGATCCGCGTCGAGACCGGCACCGTCAACCGGGCCATCTACCAGATCGCCTTGCTGCACGACCCCTCACGGCCCGAGCCGGACCCGGTCACGCGCAGCGAAGGCTGGAACGGCCGCCTGATCTACACCTTCGGCGGCGGCTGCCGCGCCGGCTGGTACACCCAGGGCAACACCGTCGACGGCGTGCTGGATTCGGAGATGCTGCGCCGGGGCTACGCCGTCGCCTCTTCCTCGCTCAACGTCTTCGGGCAGAACTGCGACGACCTGCTGGCCGCCGAGTCCACGATGATGGTCAAGGAGCGCTTCGTCGAGCGGTACGGCGTGCCGCGGTTCACCATCGGCTGGGGCTGTTCCGGCGGCTCGTACCAGAGCCATCAGATCGCCGACAACTACCCGGGCCTGCTGAACGGCATCGTCGTCGGCTGCAGCTTCCCCGACGTCACCTCCGCGACCAACTTCACCCTGCTCGACTCGCGGCTGCTCGACCACTACTTCACGGACACCGCACCCGGCAGCTTCAGCGCCGAGCAGCAGCGGGCCGTCTCCGGCTTCGGCGTGCGGGAGTCCATCCCGAACCTCAGCGACGGGGCCAAGCGGCTCGATCCCGACGCCGAGTTCCCCGCCGGCCTGCCGGCCGACCAGCGCTACGACGCGGAGCACAACCCCGGAGGTGCGCGAGCCACGGTCTACGACCACACGGTCAACGTCTACGGGAGGGAGCCCCGCACCGGCTTCGCTCTGCGCCCCCTGGACAACGTCGGCGTGCAGTACGGCCTCGACGCCCTCGACAAGGGCACGATCACCAAGAAGCAGTTCCTCGACCTCAACGCCGGCATCGGCGGCATCGACCGCGACGCCCGGCCCACCGCGGAGCGGACCCGGGCCGACCTCACGGCCACCGAGGCGGCGTACGGGACCGGGCGCATCCTGTCGGGCGGCGGCGGTCTTGCGAGCACGCCGATCATCGACTACCGCGCCTACACCGACCACGCGCACGGCGGTGACATCCACATGGTGGTGCACGGCTTCTCCACCAGGGCGCGGCTCGTCGCGGCGAACGGGAACGCGGACAACCAGGTGATGCTCGAGGAGGACGACCGCTACGGCTACTTCAGTCTCGAGAGCCCGGTACTGCGGCAGGCGCTCACCGCGATGGACGCCTGGCTGACATCGGTCACCGCCGACCACTCCGACCGGCCGCTCGCGCGGAAGGTGACCGCGGGCAAGCCCGCCGGCCTGACGGATGCCTGCTGGACCCGCGACACGCGGCCGCGGAAGATCGCCCAGCGGCTGACGTACGACAACCGTGGGCGATGCGGCGAGCTGTACCCGGCGTACCCCACGCCGCGCCTGGTCGCCGGGGCGCCGCTGACCGACGACGTCGTCGCCTGCCGCCGCAAGCCGGTGCACGCCGCCGACTACGCGGTCGGCTTCAGCACCGCGGAGCTGCGCCGGCTGCGGGAGATCTTCCCGACCGGCGTCTGCGACTGGTCCAAGGCCGGATACGGGCAGCGCCCGCTGAACGGCACCTGGCAGGCCGTGGGCGGCACCACGGGTGTGAGGGGCTTGATCGACTGACCTCAGGTCGCACCCGAACTCCATCACCGACACAAACCCCCACGACTCCCCGCGCTGAAGGCGCAGGTCAGCGCGTCGCTGCACCGAGGTCGCCATCGCCACTGGGCGGCCATATACGGCGACTGCAAGCAAAATGCCTGGTCAACGTATTGACCAGGCATTTCAAGGTGAGTATCCGAGGGGCGAGTTGACGGGTGACGATACGCTCGTCGTCGCTCGGGGACGACTCCATCCGCGACGGGCTTGACGGGGTACCGCTGCCGTACCTTCCCTCGGAGGGGATCGACGCACCACGGGTACGACGCCGTGCCTGGGTGCCAAGTCAGTCCGGGACGTGGGACATGCGTCCGCAGCGGCTCCCGTCACCGAACCGGCACTGAGCTTTGGACGTGCACATCCTGAAGGATGCCGGGCGCTACGGCGGGCTGTGGTATCCCAATACCAGCTGCAGCCCAGACTGGAACGCCATGAAGTACGGCCTTGGTCTCGACGGGGAACCCCCGGTGCGGGAGAGCCCGTTCGGCCGACTGACACCGAGTGCCTGCATCGACGGCGACTGGACGTGGGACGTGGACCTGCTGCTCGACGGCCGCACCATGATCGGCCTCTGAGCGCGATGTCATGAAATCCGTTGAAAATGAGCGGCACAATGACGGACGGCACTGACATCGGGATCTGGGTCCTGTCGCCAAACACGGCAAAGCCCCCGGGCAGTCACCCTCGCTGATCTACCGTGGCATCATGACGCCGAAACCTCTCCCGCACCTTACTCCGACCGGCACCTGCTGGTGCGGCTGCGCCAAGAAGGTCGGACCGGGGTCCTTCTTCGCTCCCGGCCACGACAAGGTGGCGGAGGCGGCCCTGCTCGCTGTCGAATACGGTTCCTCCGTCGCCCAGTTGCTGCACGGACACGGATATGGCCCGGGACACTCGGTGAGTGCGCGTGCCGTGTCCGAGGGCGTATGGCGGAAGTGCCCGGCATGTGACTACGTCGGCGCACCCGCGAGCATCGCCAACCACACGAAGCGTGCCCACACGACCACAGCCGACCAGTCCTGAGGAGCAGCACGATGACCGAGCCCACCTCCAGCCAGCGCGCCGATCTGGAGAGAGCGGTGCGTAGGTATGGCGGCTACTGGGACACCGAACGCAGTCTTCGCACTCTGCGCGACGCCGGCCACGACCCGCAGGACAAGCACACCCGCCAGATCCTCCGAGACCTCGCGAGCGAGGGTCTGCTGGTGAAGGTGGAAGACCGGCCCGTCAGGTATCGCCTTGCTGAGGCGGAATGAGCAGGGGGTGCATCACTGTGTGCATCACCTCGGCGTTGGCCCAGTACCCGCCGTGGCGCGCCGCATCCACCTCCAGTAACAGCCGTACTGCTTGCCCTGCGGTGGGCGCCCGGCCACCGGCCGGCACACCGCAGGGCTCACTGGCAAACACAGCGGAACGCCGGACCCGTTCCGGATACACCTCGGTCGCCCAGGGCAGACACGAAGCCGGTCGCCCGCATGGCTGTACGCCTCAGCTCCTTCCTCGCGGTGCCACGCAGGTCCGGGAAGTGAAGACCCACCTGTCCCTGGTGCGCGTGGCTCCGAGAACTCGCCCGTTCTCTCGCAACCACGGGTAACGGTGCTGAAGTTCGACGTAGTTGTCATTGGTGACGACGATCGCACCCGATTCATCTGCGATAGCCACCACCAAAGCGTCGCCCTTCCCCTCCGTGCCCGCCGGCGGCTGAAGGATGTCGCCCTTGCTGAGAGCGGCGGTCACGGCAGCCTTCTCTTCCTCAGCGACCTTGTGTCTGAGGGTGGCGTCCACGACGACGTGGATCTCCGCTCCGGGAAACTTGAGCGCCAGCGCTTCGCGGGCGCCGACAAGTTGGGCGTAACTCGGCCGGTCGTCCTCCTCGTAGACACCGGGTCGGGTGGGTGAGTGGCCGATCCATGCCAGATTGGAGCCGTCGACCACAAGAGTATGTACTTCGTCACCCTGATCGGGGTCACCCACCCTGGAGTACGACGAGACGGGCCGAGCCAGCTTGTCCGAGCCGTTGGCGGACAGAGCCCGCGACGACTCCGGGTTCACCGTGAGCAGGTCGTCGAGCTCCTTGCGTACCTCCGGCGTCGGCCCACCCGAACCAAAGCTCTTCACCTCCTCGTCGACAACGACCTCGCCCGTCTGTTCCAAGGTAGCTTTCACATGCAGCAGGCCGTCGGAGTCGTACGTGTACTCCAGATCGAATCTGGATTCTTCCCGCACGCGTGGTGTCCGGTACTCGAGGATCAGTTCGGTGAGCTGGACGTTGTCGGAGTCGGCCAGCTCCTTGTCCGGGTCACCCTCCCAGATCTCCACCGCGAGTTTGCGCTCGTAGTCACGGGTGGGCGTATAGCTCTTCCGCTCGCTCCAGGGCAACGGCGAGTTCCTGGGGATGATCTGGCTGAACTGCCGGCGCCCATCAGGCTTCTTGGTCACGGTTCCCAGTGCGTGGCTGTTGGCCACCTGGATGACGCCAGGCGTCTCCTTCGACAGGACGGCTGCGGCGATGGCCGCACCACGCGCTACGGCAGTCATGGGATCGCACAGGTACGTCGGCACGGGCTCCATCTGCAGGGCCTCCGCGACCGCGGCCCGCACGCTCGGGATCTGGCTGGTGCCCCCGATCATGAGGACGTCGTCCACATCGAGCGGGGCCATGTGCAGATCCCGGAGACACTCCTCGACCGGTGCCAGGGCACGGTCGACAAGGTCCGTGATCGCTTCCTCCAACTCCTCCTGGAAGATCTCCACTTCCTTGTCGTCCGGAGTCCGGATTCTCACGGACCGCTGGGAGGACAGCAGAATTTTGCTGCGCTCCACGTCGAGCCGGAACTGACGCTTCTGGGCAGGCGTCCACTCGCGCCGTGCAGGCGCCCTTTCCAGAACCATGCTACGCAGCCGACGATCGATCTCGAGCCCACCGAGTTCCGTCACCCCACGGGAGGCGCGCTCCTCGAAGAATCCGTCCTCGTAGTCGAGAACCGTGACGTCGATCGTTCCGCCACCCCAGTCGAATACGAGAATCTGCGGCGCCTCCTCACGCAGTTCATGAACATACGAGATCGCGGCGGCCGTCGGCTCGTTGAGGAGTGCTTGGACCTCGATGCCGGCGAAGCGGGCGGCGGCGCGCGTGCGGTAGCGGGCGGCGCCCGTGGCGTTCGCGGGCACGGTGATCACGGCCCGGTCGATTTCGGTGAGGTTCTGCCGCGCGCCGTCCTTCATGGCGATGAAGACACCGGCTGCCACGGTGGTGGCGGCAAAGCGGCGACCCTGCACGTTGACGTACTCGTCGCTCTTGAGGAGGCGCTTGCACGCCTCGGCGGCCTCCTCGGAGCGCAGCTTCGCCTCCCAGCCGAAGAGTGGCCCACTCCGCAGCGAGCTCATCCCGACCACCGAGGGGAAGAGCAGGTCGAAACCGGGACGGCGCCAGTCGGCGTCGAGGTGGTGTCCGTCGAGCGGCAGTACCTCAACGCCATCGCCCTGCCACTGGGCGACAACAGAGTTGGTAGTGCCAAAGTCGATTCCGGTTGCGGTCACGGCTTCTCCTCCATCGCCGTTGCGTCCTGTGCACCGTTCTCGCCGTTCACCCGCTTGCCCGGGACGAACACGCGGCGCAACTGGCCGGAGAGGATCAGCTTTCCGGTGGCCTGGTCCACGTAAGCCGGACGCACGACCTCGAAGCCGTCGCCTTCACCCTCGACCACGACGAAGTTTTCTCGCTCATCGCTCGACTCGACGACACGGATCCCTGAGTCGACCAGCGACGTTCGAATGGCGCGGCGCAGACTCTTCGCCGGCATGTCGGTCATCCAGCTGGCAGCGTCCGTCTCAACCAGTCGCGCCACGTATTGCTCCCGTGTCCTGAACGCCTCGAGAACGGCCTGCCGCAACGCCGCAGTCAATTCGGCGCTGTTGGGGCGGTTCTCGTCCGGCATCTGGTCGACCAGTTCCCGGGCCTTCTCAGTGAAGCGCGACAGCAACTCCGCGGGACTGAGCAGTTCTTCGGGACGGTACGTACGGAGTTCCATGTCCGCTTCCCAGGCCCGAGCCTCTTTCCTGGCTTTGAGCCCGGTGGGCTTCTTGGGCGCCTTGTTCTTGCTCATGTTGTCATCCTGTGCTGGTGATCCGGGCGCCGTGGCGCGTTGAGAAGGGTGGGAAGGAGGTCGGCGACCGCTCGGCGCCGAACGGTGTCCGCGTCGTCGGAGTCATGGGAGGCCGTCTGCCGGGGCATGGGCTCGACCGGCGGTACGAGGGTGCCGGGCGGGTCGTCCGGAAGCCTGAACACCGATTCGTCCAGCGGCAGGACGAAGAAGTCCGACCAGTCTTCGTGCTGTTCGGCCTGCTGGATGCGGCGCATGGCCCGGTTGAGCCGGGCCGCTTCCTCACGGTCGTCGGCGAACTCACGCCGGAGGTCCCGGTACCGCTGCTTCCAGACGGCCGACTGGTTGGGCAGGCCGAGTTCCAGATACGGGTTGGAAGGGTGCGGCCGATCGTTGCGCGGCGTGGCTTGCCTTCGCTTGACGAGATCGAGGTTGGGTTCCGCCGCCGGTTGGAAGCCGGCGACACGGGTCAGGGCGATGAGCGCAGTGTTCAGGTCCTCGTCCAGGAACGCCAAGTAGGCGGACAGGTTCCATGCCTCTGCGTTCTGCAGAGGGTCCCCGTGCTCGTGGTCCAGGAATCTGTTCACCTGGGCTCGGGCCCTCTTCAAGTCCCCCGCGCAGATGCAGTCGTAGGCATGACGCAGCGCTGCCAGGGCATGGAAGGCACTGCGTTGGGGCTGGACAGCGGCCTTCGGTTCCCACAGCGCGGACATGAGCCGCCACAGCCCACGGTCGGCCAGTACGTCCGGTTCCCAGTTGCCGGTGAGGGCTCCGTCCTTGATGTGGCGCAGTCTCAACACGAGGGTGCGCGGGAGGACGTACTCGAGTTCCTTGACGACACTCGTATCCCCCTCGGCCGCCCGCTGGAGCAGGTCGTACAGCTCTCTTTCCCCACCCTCCGCGTACTCTCCGTCGAGGAACCGCTCCCGTTGCAGGAACTGCTCCCATCCGATCGCCTCGGCGGTTTCCCGGTCCACCAGTTCTGGTGCGAGCCGGGCTCTCAGATAGTTCCGTTCCCACTGGTCGGATCGCAGTTCCCAGGGCTCGTCGTCACGGGTGACCATCGCCGCATCGATCAGGTCGTCGACGGTCCCGAGGGGCGCCCAGGGCAGGATCCGGTCGTACACGGGGCGCGGCAGTGCGGTGAGTTCGTCGTGGCGGAGGGCGTACTGCAGGGCGAAGGCCCCCGACACGTCCTCGGACGTCGAAGGGCGGCCCTCTCGGGGCAACACCGCCGGTCCGGAGCCCAGAAGGTGCTCAAGCCATGTCTGACCGTGCGGTGTCAGCCACGGCAGACCGCACTCGTGGATCACCGTCATGGTGGTCACGGTGTCGTCGGCCGCACGGTGCTCCAGGAGAGTGCGGACGGCGGAAGGCAGTTGCGCGACGGGGTCTCCGTCGAGGCACTGGCGCAGTGTCCCCAGCACCCAGTCGGGTTCCTTCCCCCCAGCGGGCCGAGTGTTGACGAGGTCGGCCAGATGCCGCTCCACGCGTTCCACCGCGTGCGCGCCGAACACACCGGCCCTGCGCCACCTGCGCAGGGCGAATCCGTCCAGGCCAGCCGCTCCGTCAGTGGTGGCGTCCGGCCGGGCGCGTCGCGCTCGGCGTCGCTCACGCCACGCCTCAACCATCTCCGCCCGGGACATCGAAGCGTCCGGTTCGAGACCGGCGTTCGGCCGTTCCTCATGCGTCATCTGTTCTCACATCACTCGTCCGGGAAGTCCCGCCGGACACGAGTCCGCCGTCCTGTACTTTCCCGCGCTCCACGATCGGCATCGTCACCGGGGCTACGATGCGCCGTGTTCGTCCGGCGACGTGTGCCGGACGCGTTGCGCGGCGGGCCCGGCCCATGCATCTCCGTCCCGCCAGACGAGGTCCACGCTGAACGCACGGTCGCAGGCGTCGACGGCCCATGTCTCGGCCGGTGGCTCCCGGAGCACGACGACCAGGTACTCGGCGGGCTCCTGGGGGTGCAGGCTGGAGGCCTCCAGCAGGTGCAGGGCCGCCTCACGGATCCGTTCGTACGTCGGTGCGCCGTCGGCCAGTACCTCAAAGAGGGTCGTGCCGTCGGGCCCGTGGCTCCACGCGTCGACGTACGCGGTGTCCCCCACGTCCCCGGAGCCTTCGTAGAGGTCGGCCAGCAGCCTGTGGCGCAGGCTCTCGTGCGCGCGATCGGCCCGCGCCGAACGTTCACGCTCCGCGACCATGTCGGCCAGGCCGGGATCACTTCCCGGCGTCGTGACGCCGCTCGTGACCTCACCCGCTGTGCCGGTCGTCGGCATGTCCTTCCCTTCGTGTGGGGGTTCGTCGCCCTGCTGGGCCTCGAATCCCCGGTAGATCTCTGTTCCGGTTCTGCGGACCGTGGTCAGCACCCGGCCGTCCGACCGCATCCACCATTGGTAGCAATCGCCCTCGACAACCAGGCGATCCCCCACCCACTCGATCCTTCCTGCCAAGAGCTCGGCTGTGAGTTCTTCCCGGAGCCTTCTCACGAACGCGTCGTCCGCCAGGTGCACGGACTGGGAGAGTTTCTCGAAGGCGATGCAGGCTCCCTGGGTGACGTGAAGGCTGTCGAGGTTCACCGCACGGACGGCGGCCTCGTCGGAGAGGCCCAGGCCCGTCGCGGCCTCTGGGGGCGTGAGAGCCGACCGCCGTTCTCCGCGTGCCTGTTGGCCCACCCGCGAGGGGATTCCCGCCGCCACCTGGGCGTAGCTGCGCTCGGGATGGCCCGTGACGTATGCCTTCACGGCTCGCGCGTCGGCGTCGAGCAGGAGGCGGTAGCCCTCCAGGTCCAGGAACCACCCGTCCGGGGAGCGGAAGTGGCGGCCTTCGGCCAGGAACGGTGTGAGCATCGCATGGAGTTCCACGGCCGCCTCGCCGAGGCTGCCCCGGTGCCGGACCACGAAGGCGCCGCACGCGGCCGAGGTGATGCGGATGTCGGCGATCTGTTCCGGTGTGAGTTGGAGCCTCGCCTCTGTCACGCCTTCCTTGGGCACCCCGAGGTAGTCGCTCTTGCCGAGGGACGCGGGCTCTGCCGTGCGGAACCCTCCGCATCCCGGCTGTCGGCACCATCCGTCCGCCTGCCGTGTCTCGTTGGCGCACCGCGTGCCGTCCGCCCGGTACCGGGTGCACAGACCGGACGCGCCTTGCGGACTCTTCCTCCTGCTGACCTGAGCCAGGAACTGCTTGGGAGTGGGCACGGCGTTCACCGGCCCGCCGATCCACTGCGGCAGGGACCGCTGATGGACCACCGTCAGGGACTGGGTGCACCGGGTGAGTGCCACATACAGACGACGCGGTCCGGCCGGGTCGTCCGCAGTGATCGCCGACGGTTCGGTCACGACGACATGATCGAATTCAAGACCCTTGGCTTCCTCGGCAGTGAGCACCGAGACCGATTCCTGCTCGGAGACGGCGGTGGCCACGGTCTCCTTCCACGACGTCACGTCGGGAACGATCACCGCGGTGGTTCGGTGCTGGTGCGCGCCGTCCGGCCCCGTCGCGATGGCCAGGGCGCACTCGGCGGCGCGCTGTGCCGGGTCGCCGCCCTGCACGACGATCACCTCGGTGCCCGTTCGCCGTACGGAGTCGGGGACACCGACGCCTGGTGCGCAGTGGGTGCCGAGGGGCCGCGCGTAATCCATGACCTCACCGGGCACGCGGAATCCGGTCAGCAGTTCGGCCACCCGCCAGCCGTCCCTGCCGGTGAGTGTCGTGCCGAGCTCCTCCCAGTCCTGGTACGGAAAGGAGCCGGTCGCCTGGGCGAGGTCTCCCAGGATGGTCATGGACCCGCCGGGGCAGCGACGCGCCAGTGAGCGGGCCTGCATCGGCGTGAGGTCCTGCGCCTCGTCCACGACGACGTGAGCGTAGGTCCGCTCGGGACGTCCTGACAGCAGATACTTCAGCTCGTCCAGGCAGACCAGGTCCTCGAGACTGTGTTCCCCGGCTGCTCGGGCACGGGAATGACCGTCCTGCTGCGCCACGAGGGCGGTCTGCTCGTCCGGAGTCAGGATTCCCTCGGCCGCTGCCGCCAAGGCAGCGCCGCTGGAGAGAAGCCGACGCAGCACGTCACGGGCCGAGAGTTCGGGGGCGATGCGGCGCAGCAGCCGGATGACGGGACGTAGTTGGCGTACCTCTGGGAAGTAGTCGGTGTCGGCAGGACCGGGGAGCAAGCCGATGTAGGCCTGGGTGAGATGGTGCACGAGTTGCTGGACACAACGTTCCTGGCGGACTCGGTAAGGGCTGTCGCCGGTGAGGGCGTCTGCCACGATGGCGGCAATCTCCGCGACGGGCACGACGACTTCCCGGCGCCGCAGTTCGAAGATGAACTCCGGCCCACCGACGAGCGCTTCGAGGCGCTCAACCGTTGTAGTGGTGTGGTTGTCGACGGCACGCTGCAGGACTCGGGCCATCCGTGCGTCGGACTTCACGACGGCGGCCTGGTGCCTGTCACGGCGGGCGTTCCCACCCGACCACAGCGCGGGCAATTCGAGCATGGTCACGCCCCCGCTGCCCAACTCGACGAGGGCTCTGCCCGCGTAGTCCAGGAATCCACGGCTCGGTCCGACCACCAGGATGTCGTCCGCTGGCACATGCCGGTTGTCGAGCAGCCAGCTCACGCGGTGCATGCCCACCGCTGTCTTTCCGGTGCCCGGGCCCCCTTGGACGATCAGTACGCCCCGTGGCCGCTCCGAGACGAGCCGGAGCTGATCCCGCTGGATCGTCTCGACGATGTCGTGCATCGCACCGTCGCGCGCTCGGTCCAGTTCGTCCAGCAGCGGGTCGTTCCAGTCCGGCTCCTCGGACTCGCCGGCCTTCTCGAGCTCCTCTGGGGCGGAGCCGTGCTCTCGGTCCTCAGCGGAGTCGCCCCGGGCACCGGTCCCAGCGGTGTCCTCTCGCTCCTCCCGCACAGCCTGCAGCGACGGGCTCGTGCCGTCCGTCCCGTGCAGGTCGAAATACCGCTGAACGACCCGTTCGTCGCAGACGATCCGGCGCAGCAGGCGCACATCGCCCGGTTCCTGCTCGCTGGTCAGCCTCCATTTGATCGCCGCAGGGGCGTTCCAGGAGATGACGGCAGGGTTGCGCTCCTCGTCGAACACCGCTCGCCGTCCGATGTAGAGCGACTCGCGACCGGTCCCTTCGTCGACGTCGGCCCGCATGAACACCAGGGCGTTGCCGCCGAGGTCGAGATTGTCCAGCTCACTCTGCCATGCCCGGTTTACGTCGATCGCGTCCTTGCCGCTGGCTGCGGCGGGCAATCCCTTGAGGTATTCGGCCTCACGTCGCGTGCGTTCCAGGCAGCGGTAGGCGTGGTCGACCGCTCGCTGTTCCACAGCCAGCACATCGGCCCGTCGTGCGCGCTTCGGCATGCTGTCCGTTCTGCCTTTCTCCTGCCGCTGTGCTCTGCCGGTTCCGGAACAGACATCGGGCCTCGGCTCATACTTCGACTTCTCCGACCCGCGCCTGGTTGTTGTGATGCTCGTCACTGCCTGGAACGCCGGGGGCCTCAGCCGACCCTTTTCCACTCCTGGCACCGGTTGGTCTTGAAGTACTCGCCGCTGTTCAGCGTCACGCGCCCCGGCCCGTTGAGGTTGTTGTTGGCGATGATGGAGCCGAACTCGCCGCTGGCGTCCTTGGCCCGCTCCCAGTAGCAGCCGAACTCGTCCTCCGGTCCGACCGTCTTGTAGGTGCCGGCCTTGATGTCCTCGCCGACCAGGTACTCGCCCTCGCCGGAGAAGGCGGCCGCCGGGCCGGGCTTCTTGGTCTTCTTCGGCTTCGCGGTCACCGTCACCGTCTCGGTCTCTGTGACGGTGGGCGCGGGCTCGGGGGCTTCGGCCTCGGCGGTCTCGGTGACGGTGACCGTGGGGCGGGGTGCGGCCTTGGTGTCGGCGGTTTCCTTGCCGGCTTCCGCCGAGCCACCGCTGGCGCCCATGCCGACGCCGACGAGCAGTGACACCAGCGCGACCGCCCCGTACTTCAGCCGCTGTCTGCGGCTGCGAGCGGGCTGTCCGGGGCCGGTGGGTGTGCCGAGACCGAACGGGCCGGCGCCCTGCGGGCTGTGGTGGGGCGGCGGTGGGGGAGGCTGGTGGAAGGTCATGGCGTGCTCCGTTTCCTGGGTGCGTGCGATGCGGGTGGGTGACGTGATGGCCGCCGCAGGACAGCGCGCTCATCGGTGGCCGGGCAGGCCGTGGTCGCGCGCCGGAGTTCAGAGGCCGCGAATCCTGCGGCCCGCCTCGGTCGCCGGGTAGAGGATCGCCTCGGCGACCCGGCCGCCGGAGTCCTTGACGCCTCCGCTGAAGTTGAGGCGCCCCGAGGTGCCGGTCTTCGCGGCGACCCCGTCCCAGTACTTCGCCTCCCGCTCCCAGCGGACGCCGTCGAGGAGGCGTACCAGGTCGTCCGTGCGGAAGGCGGACGCCGGGTCGCTCCACGGCATGGTGTGGTGGACGGCGATACCGATGCCGGCAAGGACGGCGGGCGCGGTGATGGCGCTGCGCTCGGTGAAGGCGCTGGCGTGGCGGGCGATCAGCTGCCCGAGGATCGGTACGACGGCGGATTCCACCTGCTCGGGCCCGTACCCCGTCGGCAGTTCGTCCTCGTGCACCGACTCGGCGGACCGCTGTAGTCCGTTCCGGCCGTAGATAGCGGTGACGACGAGGGCGCGCAACGCGGAGAGGGTGACGACCTCTCGGTCGCTCGCGGACACCTGCCGCTTGCTGGCGTTCACCAACCGCGCAAAGGGAATGCGCTGCCCGTCGGAGTCGACCCGTACCGAGTCGGCGACCATGTGCGCGAGTCGGGTACCGAAATCGCGCTGGTCCATGGACATGGCGAGGTTCTTGGCGACGGCCACGCCCTCGACGTTGCGGTCGTAGAAGATCTGCCGCGCGTCGGCCGGGGACAGGTCGACGTACAGCTCGAACGGCAGGCGCACCTGGGCGAGTTCCGGGTACGTCAGGCCGTACCCCTCGGGGTTGTCGTAGAGATCGTGCCAGGCGGTGGTCTGGGTCTCGCCGTCGATGGCGATGACCATCGTGCCCGGCGCGATGGTGAGGGTGCGCAGGCCGCTGCCGGGGACGAGTTCGTCGCTGAGCGCGGCGAGCGGTCCGGCGTGCCACAGAGTGACCGGCGGCGTGGACCAGGCGGCGCCGAGCTCGCCCTTGAGGCCGGCGGCGATGTACTCGGCGTACGGGCCGACGTTCTTGCCCTTCTGCGAGGACTTCAGCGTGCGCTGCACGGTGGCCCGTAGTTCGGCGTGCCGGCGTACCAGGCCCGAGGCGGCCTTCAGCCTGCGCGGGTCCTCCTCGGCGCGCGGCGACGGCACGAGCTGGACGAGCGCGGGCACGGACATCGTCCCGACGACGGCGTCGTCGCGGAACGGCATGACGGTGAGCTGCGTGCCTTCGACGACAGCGGTCGGAATGGTCAGGCGCATGGAACTCCCCCCGGAGATCGGTCGCTTCCACTCGGAAGCAGAACCAGAAAAGCACAACAGTGAAAGCGCCGTCAAACATTCAGACAAACTTGACGAGTGCTGTAAGTTGTTAGCTGTTCACTACCGAGAGGCTCAGGGCTCCCGCCATGTCGCAGCCATCCGCGCAGGTCACCGCCGCAGAGATCTCCCGCATCGCGGGGGTCACGCGCGCCACGGTCAGCAATTGGCGCCGTCGGCACGAGGACTTTCCCGCGCCGTCCGGCGGTACGGACGGCAGCCCGCTGTACGACCTGGAGTCCGTGCGTGCCTGGCTCGCCTCGCGCGGTCACGCCTCGGCGGCGAGCCCGTCGGAGGAGCTGCGCACCACGCTCCGTCTGCGCGCACAGAGCGGGGGCAGTACGTCGGAGGACCTGCTGCTCCTCGTGCTCGCGGCGGCGGGCCGCTCGCCGGAGGAACTGACGGCCGCCGCTGAGCTGCCGGACGCGGACCTCCCCGCCCGCGCACGCCGCGACGCGGCCTCCGTGGCCGACGCCGTTCCGAGCGCTGACGCGGTCCGTTTCGAGGCGGGCGACGCGGCGGTGCTGCGCGCGCTGTACGCGTGCGTACGCGACGAGGGCGGCCAGGCCGCGCTGGGCGTGCTCGCCGAACGGGAGTTGGAGGAGAGCGCCGCATCCGGCGCCTACCGCACTCCCGCACCGCTCGCGAACCTGCTCGCCCGCCTGATCCCGGGCTCGCCGGCCCGCATACTCGACCCGGCCTGCGGCAGCGGCACCCTCCTGGCGGCCGCCGCCCGCCGGGGCGTGCGCGAGCTGTACGGCCAGGACACGCTTCCCGTGCAGGCCCGGCGCAGTGCCGTGAGCCTGATGCTGACGGCTCCGGAGGCCGAGGTCACCGTCCGCGCCGCCGACAGCCTCCGCGCGGACGCGTTCCCCGAGCTGCTCGCCGACGCGGTGCTGTGCAACCCGCCGTACGGCGTCCGGGACTGGGGCCACGACGAGCTGGCGTACGACCCCCGCTGGGCGTACGGCGTACCGGCCCGCGCCGAGTCGGAGCTGGCGTGGGTGCAGCATGCCCTCGCCCACCTGACACCGGGCGGCTACGCGGCCCTGCTCCTGCCGCCGGCCACGGCCGGCCGCGCGTCGGGACGTCGCGTACGGGCGGAGCTGGTACGCAGCGGGGCGCTGCGCGCGGTGATCGCGCTGCCGGCGGGCGCGTCGGTGCCGTTGCACGTCGGGCTTCAGGTGTGGGTGCTGCAACGGCCCGAGCCGGGTGGGCCCGAGCGCAAGTCGGTGCTTTTCGTGGATACGGCGACAGATACGTCGGCGGCGGGGCACGGTGGGGCGGCGGTGACCGCGCGGACGAGGGGCGGTAGCCGATCCGCTTCCGTGGACTGGGAGGGGATCACGGCGCGTGCCCTGGGTGCATGGCGGGCCTTCGCGGAGAGCCCCGACACGTTCGAGGGCGAACCCGGTGTCGCGCACGCGGCCGACGTGGTCGACCTGCTGGACGACATGGTGGACCTGACCCCTGCGCGGCTCGTACGGGCGTCACGGGCCGACGTCGATCCGGCGGAACTGTCGGCCGACGTCGACGCCGCACGCCGGGATCTCGTCAAGGCCGCGAAGTCGCTCGCGCGGGTGGCCGGGCAGGAGGAGTGGAGCGCCGCGGGCGCGGCGGCACGTGAGTGGCGTACGGCGACGGCGTCCGACCTCGCTCGCGGTGGGGCGCTCACGCTGCGGCGGACGGTGCCCGAGGGAGCACGGGGCCGCGCGGAGGACGAGGGCAGGAGCGGGGAGCAGGGGGGCGCCCGCGCGGTGCTCACCGGCTCGGACATCGCGCGTGGGTCGGGGCCCACGGGCGATACGACGGAGCTGCGCAGCGATACGACGCCTGTGATCGCCGTCGGAGACGTCCTCGTACGCGCGGTCGCGAGCGGCGACGGCTCGATGGCCCGTGTCGCGGGCGAGGAGGACGCGGGCGCGCTGCTCGGCCTCCACGTCCACCTCTTCCGGCCGGACCCGGCCCGCCTGGACCCCTGGTTCCTCGCGGGTTTCCTGGGCGCGGAGGAGAACATCGCGGGCGCGTCGACCGGCAGTACGGTCCTGACGGTCAGCCCGGGCCGGCTGCGCGTACCGCTGCTGCCGCTGGAGGAGCAGCGGCGATACGGGGAGGCGTTCCGGCACGTGCACGAGCTCCGGGCGGAGGCGCAGCGGGCGACACTGCTGGCGGAGGAGACGGCACGACTGCTGGCGGGCGGGCTGACCGGGGGGCAGCTGCTCCCGTCCCGGGACGGGACGTCATAGGTGGCACACCACCACCGCCCGAAACCCTCCACAAGTTCTTCACCTTCAGGGGTTGATATCTGCATCCCGCAATCCCCGTTCCTGAGCCCGGCCGCATCCACTACCGTGTCTCCAGGCGCGCATCGCGGCTGATCGGACGCTCGCCCAAGACCGAATTTCGAGGACACACGTGCAGATCACGCCCCTGAACCCCGAGGACCCGCTCACGCTGGGCGACTTCGAACTCCTCGGCCGGATCGGCCAAGGTGGCATGGGCCAGGTCTTCCTGGGTGAGTCGCTCGGCGGGGAGCCCGCCGCGGTGAAGGTGATCAAACCGTCGGTCGTGGACTCCGAGTCCCGACAGCGGTTCGCGCAGGAGATCGAGGTGCTCAAGACCATCTGGGGTCCACGCATCGCGGCGTTCCTGGGGGCCGACGCGGAGGCGGAACAACCGTGGCTGGCCACGGAGTACGTGGACGGCCCGGACCTCGCGCGACACGTCAATTCGCACGGACCGCTGCCGTCCGTCCTCACCGCGGCGCTCGGCGCGATCCTCGCCGAGGCGCTGTCGGCCGTGCACACCCAGGGCCTGCTCCATCGTGACCTCAAGCCGGCCAACGTCCTACTCGGACCGAACGGCCCGAAGATCATCGACTTCGGCCTGGCCGCGTTCACCGAGTCGACCATCTCCCTCACGGCCCCCCATCAGGTCGTCGGCACTCCGATCTGCATGGCGCCGGAGCAGGCCGCGGGCGCGAAGCCGCTGACGGCGGCCGTGGACGTGTACGCGCTGGGCGCGCTGCTGCTCTTCGCCGTGACAGGGCACTATCCGCATGAGGCGGCCACCCCGTACATGGTGTTCCACCTTGTCACGGACCTCGGCACGGCACCGGATCTGTCCGGCGTGCCGAGCGAACTGCTGCCACTCCTGACCGGCATGCTCGCCAAGAGCGCCGAGGACCGGCCGTCGCTGACCGATGTGGTGCAGCAGTGCCGCTCGGTGATCGAGGCCCAGGGCATGAAGATCGCCCAGGCGCGGCGCAGGCTCACCGCGCACACGGCGGGGCAACGGCACAAGGCGGCATCCGCCGACGGCGCCCCCACCGTCTCCTGGCCCGCCCCCGCGAGTGACACCCCGGGCACGAAGATCATCCCGGCCGACCTGGAAACGCCGATCCCGTCCGACACGCCGGCGACCTCCCCCACCCTGGTCGAGACCCCTGGCCCCGCCGAGCCTCCCGTTCATGACTCCCCCGGCACTCTGCCTCCCGCCCCGCAGGATCCCTCCGACGGCCCCCGGCGTGAGCAGCCGGCGCCGGGCCGCCCACCCACGGCGCCCAGGCGGCCCAAGGAGGGAACGCACACGCTGCGGCACTCCGTACAGGCCCGCAAGACGGCAGAGCGTCTCCGGGCCGCGTACGCGGCGAAGGCTCCGTTCTGAGACCGGCAACCGGCCGGCCGGGCCGAGCCGCACGACCACTGTCCCCGACCACGCGTCCCGCCGGTTCGGCCGTGCCCCCACCGGCCACCGCCACGGGACACATCCACCCCATGAACACGAACGCCCAGGAGGCACCCGCGTGACCGCCGACTTGAGCACCGCTCCCGCGACGAGCGTCGAGGACGCCCTGTTCCCGCCGGGCGCCCAGATCCTCGTACGGGACGAGGTGTGGCTGGTGCGCAACGCGACGCGGACCGAGCACGACGGCGCCCGCATCGAGGCCGTCGGCGCATCGGACTTCGTGCGCGACCAGGAGGCGGTGTTCTTCACCGGGCTCGACCGGATCGAACTGCTCGACCCGCGGCGGACGCGCCTGGTGCGGGACGACTCGCCGAACTTCCGCCGCTCGCGCCTCTTCCTGGAGGCGGTCCTGCGCAAGACGCCCCTGCCGCAGGCCGAGCGCGGCCTGGCGCTCGCGGACTCCTTCCTCCTGGATTCGCTCCCCTACCAGCAGCGTCCCGCCCAACTCGCCCTGTCGGGCCGCAATCTCCGCCCCCGCATGCTCATCGCGGACGTCGTCGGTCTCGGCAAGACCCTGGAGATCGGCCTCACCCTCGCCGAACTGATCCGCCGCGGCCGCGGTGAACGCATCCTCGTCGTCACCCCCCAGCACGTCCTGGAGCAGTTCCAGCACGAGCTGTGGACGCGGTTCGCGATCCCGCTCGTGCGCCTGGACTCGGTGGGCATCGAGCGGATCCAGCGGGAGATCCCCGCAGGCCGCAACCCGTTCACGTACTTCAAGCGTGTCATCGTCTCCATCGACACGCTGAAGAACACCGACCAGTACAAGCACCACCTGGAGCGGATCAACTGGGACGCGGTCGTCATCGACGAGTCGCACAACCTCATCAACAAGGGCTCCCTGCGCAACCAGCTGGCCCGCACGCTGGCCCCGCACACGGACGCCCTCCTGCTGGCCTCCGCGACCCCGCACAACGGTGACGCCCGTTCCTTCGCCGAGCTGATCTCCCTGCTGGACCCGGCCGCGATCCGCGACCCGGAGCACTACCGCGCCGAGGACATCAAGCACCTGTTCATCCGCCGCACCAAGGTCAGCCCCGAGGTGCGGGAGCAGATGAAGGGCCAGTGGGCGGACCGCGGTCCCTCCCGCTCGATCCGGGTGACGGCCACCCCCGCCGAGGAGAAGATCTTCGAGGAGCTGGCCGCAGTCTGGCTCCCGTCCGACGGCTCCAAGTCGGTCAGCGACGTCCCCCTGTTCCCCTACACGCTGCTGAAGTCCTTCCTCTCCTCCCACACCGCGCTGAAGGCCACGGTCACCACGCGCATCAAGACGCTGGAGAAGAAGAACGCCCCGGAGGCGACGGCCGCCGAACGCGCGGCCCTGCACCGGCTGCTGGAGCTGGCCTCGGGCATGACGGAGACGGATTCGGGCAAGTTCGGGGCCCTGCTGGAGCAGCTGCGGGAGATCGGGGTCGGGCCGAAGTCCGACACCCGGGTCGTGGTCTTCTCCGAGCGCGTGCAGACCCTGGAGTGGCTGGCGCGGACCGTGCCGCAGGCCCTCGGTTTCAAGGGAAAGGCCGCCCAGGAGGCGGCCCGGGTCATGCACGGCGGCCTGTCGGACGAGCAGCAGATGCAGTGCGTGGAGGACTTCGGCCTCGCGGACACGCCCGTACGCATCCTGTTCACCGGCGATGTCGCCTCCGAGGGCGTCAACCTGCACCGCCAGTGCCACCAGCTCGTCCACTACGACGTGCCCTGGTCGCTCATCCGCATCGAGCAGCGCAACGGCCGCATCGACCGCTACGGGCAGGCCCACCAGCCGCAGTTCCGGGCGTTGATCCTGACCAGCGACGTCGAGGGCGCCAAGGACGACACGCTCGTCGCGGAACGCCTGCTGGAGCGCGAGGCCCAGGCCCACCAGTCGCTGGGCACGGCGGAGGCGGTCTCCGGCCTCTACCGGGCGGAGGCCGAGGAGAAGTCCCTCATCCAGGACCTGCTGCGCGGCCGCAGCGTGGACGAGTCCCTGGACACCGACCGCACGTCAGGAGCTGGCCCCGACGAGGCCGTGGACGACTTCCTCGCCGACTTCTTCGGCGCCGTCAACGACGAACCGGAGGAGGACGCCGCCACCGACGCGAGTGGCGGCGACGGCACCACGGCGGTGCCGAGGGCGCACGTGCCCCGGCTGTTCGCCTCCACCCGCGAGTTCCTGGACGAGGCACTGCGCGAGGTCTACCCGGACGCCCACGACCGACTGGACCTGTCCGCCGACCCGGAGACCGGCCTGCTCTCCTTCGTCCCGCCCTCCGACCTGGTGCACCGCCTCAAGGCCCTGCCCCCGGACTACGTCCGCGAGCAGGGCCTGCGCGACCGCCTGAAGGTCACCTTCAACCGGCGCCTCGCCGACCACAGCCTCACGCGCGCCCGCGCCTCGGCCAGCTCCAGCTGGCCCGACATCTCCCTGCTGACCGACCTCCACCCGGTCATGGAGTGGCTCACGGACAAGGTCCTGGTCCGCCTGGACCGCCAGGAGGCACCGGTGCTGACCGCCGACGTGTCCCGGCCCACGTACCTCGTCCAGGGCATCTACTCCAACGCGCTCGGCCGCCCGACCGTCGTCAAGTGGATGGCGGTCACCACGGACGGCGAGGTCGACGACGACATGGTTGCGGTACTGCGCCGCGCGAAGGTCGGTCCGACGATGGCGAACCCGGGCCTCGCCCACGACACGACCCGCCTGACCGAGGCGATCCCCGGCGTCCTGGACACCGCGGAGGCCTTCCTGGAGCAGCACCGTGAGGCGTGGGACGAACCGTTGAAGGCCCCCATCGAGGAGTACAAGGCCCGCCTGGGCTCGTGGGAGCAGCCGACGCTGACGGGCGGCGGCTCCGCGCCCACCGGCACCCGTGAGCGTCTTGCCTCCCTCGCGGACTCCCTCCTCACCACCGGCCGCCCGATGCTGCGCGTACTCGCCGTCCTCGCCCCGGCCCACGCCGCCTGACTCATCACCCAGAGGTTCACCACGATGACGTTCGACTCCCTGGTCAACCGCGGCGACTACTTCTCCGCGCACTACCTGGCCGAGGTCCTCCCCAAGGACCTCAAGTCCGGCCTGCTCACCCAGTGGAAGCAGCGCGAGGAGGACGCCGCCGGCACCGAGCACCCCGAGGGCGCGCTGCCGATCACCCCGCGCGCGGGCCTGCGCGCCCTGCGCCGCCCCTATTTCGCGGCCCGCTCGTACTTCACGATGGACGAGGAACGGGCGGCGACCGGCGACGACGCCGTGACGTACGACGCCCCCGAGTGGCGCGACCGCGTCCGCGCCCTCAACGCGGAGGTGCTGCGCGCCCTCGGCTTCGACGCCAAGCCAGGCACGCTCACCGTCGTCCGCGCCGACCAGTCGAACGAGGTGACCGTCGCGCACGCGGAGAAGGACCTCGTCGCCCTGGACTGCGGCTGGTCCGCCGAGCCCGACGACGCACTGGACCCCGACGGCGCGGGACGCCTCCTGGACGAACTGCGCCTGGACGGCCAGCACACGATCGCCACGGGCTCCAAGCTCGCCTCTTTCCTGTTCGCCTGCGAGGACGCACCCCGCTACATCCTGCTGCTGGTCGGCGGCGTCGTCGTCCTTGCCGACCGGGCCGCGTGGGGCGAGGGCCGCTACCTGGCGGTGTCGCTGGACATGGCGCTGGAACGCAACGACACCAAGGTGGGCGGCGAACTCGACACGGTAGCCGCCCTGTTCGGCGCCGATTCGCTGCGCACGCCGGAGGAGGGTGTCGAGAACCCCCTCGCCGCGCTCCTCGACAAGTCGACGAAGCACGCGGTGGGCGTCTCCAGCGAACTGCGCGACGGCCTGCGGCTGAGCGTCGAGCTGATCGCCAACGAGGTCCTGGACCGGCTGCGCGAGGCCGGCGTCCGCCCGGAGGAGGTCAAGGAACTCCCCGAGTTGGGCCGCCAGTTGACGCGCGAGTCGCTGCGCTACCTGTACCGTGTCCTGTTCCTGCTGTACGCGGAGGCCCGCCCCGAGCTGGGCATCCTGCCTTCGGACTACCCCGAGTACCAGCTGGGCTACGGCCTGGGCCGCCTGGGCGAGCTGATCGCCGAGCGCGACCTCGTCGACGAGAAGTCCCGCAAGGGCTTCTACCTGTACGAGTCGCTGGACCTTCTCTTCCGCAAGGTCCAACAGGGCTACCGCCCGCGCCGCACGCACGGCGTGGACACGGAGCCTGCGGAGACCGTGACCGCCAAGACCTCGGAAGACCTGGGCCTGCGCTTCGAGCCCCTCCACTCCAAGCTGTTCGAGCCGGAGGCGATCCGGCTGATCGGGCGGGACGCCGTCCCGGACCCGCGCGTCGACACGGAGGCGGACGGCGAGGACGAGTTCCGGGGCGAGGAACGCTTCATCGACACCCGCCTGCGCAACGAGACGCTGTACCGGGTGCTGCGCCTGCTGATGCTGACGCGCGGCAAGAAGCGCGAGCGCGGCGGCTTCATCTCCTACGCCCAGCTGGGCATCAACCAACTCGGCGCGGTGTACGAGGGCCTGATGTCCTACTCGGGCTTCGTCGCGGGCGAGGAGCTGTACGAGGTCGCGAAGAACGGCGATCCCAAGGACGGCTCGTGGCTGATCCCGGCGACCAAGGCCGACGAGTACCCCGACGAGGTGTTCGTCCGCCAGAAGGACGAGGACACGGGCGAGGAACGGCGGGTGCAATACGCGCCGGGCGCGTTCGTGTACCGCCTGTCGGGCCGTGACCGCCAGACCTCGGCCTCGTACTACACGCCCGAGTCCCTGACCCGCGTGACGGTCCAGCTCGCGTTGCAGCACCGCCTGGACCAGGACGACACGGTCACCGAGGCGCGGGAGATGCTGGACTGGAAGATCTGCGAGCCGGCGCTCGGCTCGGGCGCGTTCCTCAACGAGGCGATCAACCAGGTCGCGGCGGAGTACCTGCGGCGCCGCCAGGACGAGCTGGGCGTCGCCATCGACACGGAGAAGTACGCGGTCGAACTCCAGAAAGCCAAGGCGTATATCGCCCTGCACAACTCCTACGGCGTCGACCTCAACGACACGGCGGTGGAGCTGGCGGAGGTGTCGCTCTGGCTGAACACCATGCACCCGGGGATGGAGGCCCCGTGGTTCGGCCTGCACCTGCGGCGCGGCAACTCGCTGATCGGCGGCCGTAGGGAGGTGTACTCCGCCGAGCGCCTGAAGAAGGGCGGCTGGCTGGGTACGACTCCGGAACGCTTCCCGCTGTCGGAGGCACTGGCGGGCGTCCCGCTGCCCGAAGGCGCGGTGCACCACTTCCTCCTCCCGGCGAAGGAGTGGGGCGCGGTCGCGGCCGAAAAGGAGGCCAAGACGCTGGCCCCGGAGGAGGCGAAGGCGCTCGCGGCCTGGCGCAAGGCGATCACCAAGTCCCCCAACACCACGCAGACCAAGCGCCTGCAGGGCCTGGCGCGGCGGGCGGAGTACCTGTGGGAGCTGGTCGTCCGCCGCCTGGAGATCTCCGAGCGGGAGATCTCGCGGCGGATCGACGTGTGGGGCGCGGAAGACGGCTGGCTGCGCTCGCCCGAGGTCGCCGTCCCGAGGGAGAAAGTCAAGGCCGACCTGGAGGCGGTCGACACCCCGTACTGGCGCCTGAAGACGCTGATGGACGCGTGGTGCGCACTGTGGTTCTGGCCTGTGCAGAGCGCTGCGCTGCTGGACGGGTCGCATGAGTCGTACGCGCGGGCGGCGGAGGTCGCCTCACAGTCGGGCGAGTGGGTCGTGCCGTCGGCTGCGGCTGTGGTTCCGGTTCCGGGCCAGTCGGGTGCGCCGGCGCGGGAGACGTATGAGACGAAGGACCTGTTCGGCGAGGTTGAGGTCGTCGAGGTCAAGTCGAAGAGCGCGCGGGGCGGCCGCCGCAAGGAGCAGATCCGCGGCGAGCGACGCCCGGTGATCGCCCTGGCCTCGCTGGACGACTGGCTGGACTTCGCGGAGTCGCTGCTCGGTACGCAGGGCGTGCCGGAGGACTCGCTGGTGGCCCAGTTCGCCACGCTGGACGAACTGGAACGGTACGAGGACGAGTTGCCCGAATGGATGGGCATGGACCGCGCTCATTGGTTGGAGTCGCGGTATCCATGGGCGGCGGCCGCGCAGGATGTGGCTGAGCGGCAGGGTTTCTTTCACTGGGAGTTGGAGTTCGGGCAAGTCTTTGCGCGGGGCGGTTATGACTTGCAGGTGGGGAATCCGCCTTGGGTAAGGCCGGACTGGCAGGAGGACGCTGTTCTGGCCGAGTTGGAACCATGGTTCAAACTCTCGGAGAAGCCAAGCACAGAGGAGTGGCGGCTCCGGAAAGCGGAAACCCTAGATCGCCGTGAACGTACTTACTTCTTGGATGAACTTGCCACGAATACCGGGATCGGTGAATTGCTCAGCTCAATTGCACTATATCCCCTAATTACTGGGTCCCGCCCTAACCTGTACCGCTCTTTCATGTGCCAAGTGTGGCGCCACTCAAACAATTCCGGATCGTCCGGAATGATTCACCCAGACACTCATCTCGAGGGCGTGAAAGACGGGCGCCTTCGAGTGAAGTCATATCACCATCTGAGATTGCACGCTACCTTCATCAATTCAGGGAACTGGGCTTTTGAGATCGGCCGCACCGTCCCCTTCGGGCTTCACATCTACGGAGCGCAAAAGTCAGAAATTGAATTTCTCACTTTGAGTCAATTGCACTCCGCGTCAGTACTTCCCGACTCCTTGGCCCACGATGGCTCCGGACCAATCCCTTCCCAGAAGTTCGGAGGCACTTGGGACGTAAGGCCACACAAATCACGAGTAATTCGGGTCACACGGGCCCTACTGAGTCAGTGGCAACTCCTCGCCTCGAACGAGGAGTCACCGACCGAACAAACACCTTTGCTGCATTCGATCACCACACACGAACAGGATGCCATCGTTTCACTGGCTCGCGTGAAAAACAGGCTGCGTGCTCATCGACCATTCATCAGCGCCGGATACAACGAAACCACAGCGAAGCAAGATGGCACCATCCGATATCGAGTGGGCGAAGCAGCCACCTGGAGTGAAGTAATTCTACAAGGCTCGCACTTCTCAGTGGCGAACCCCTTCGCCAAACAGCCCAATCTCCCCATGCGCAACGGAAAAGATTGGGGCGCTTGGCAGCTAACTAATTTGGACAAAGACAGCGCCCCCCGGACCACCTATGCGCGGGCTGCCAGTCGCGACGTATACGAGAACGCCCAAGACCGCTGGGATGACCACCGCTATACGGAACGATACCGTTTGGCCTGGCGCGTCATGATCGACTCCAAGAACACCGAGCGTAGCCTCTTCGCCGCCCTAATTCCGCCAGGCCCCGCCCATGTTGACGCCGTAAATTCCATGGCTTTCACTGACGACCGTCTAACTGTCTTGAATGCGGGCTTTTGGGCGGCGCTCCCGCTGGACTACCTTCTCCGCATCACGGCTCGTTCCCATCTTCGAGTCGCGGAAGCCCACAAGATGCCCGCGCCTGCAGTCGACCACCCCCTCGCCGCTCCTCTACTCCTCCGCGCTCTTCGCCTCAACGCTCTGACCAACGCCTACTCACCGCTCTGGGAGGAACTGTTCGACCCCACCTGGCCTGGCTACGAGGAGTGGGCCATCCCGGCTTTGCCAAACGTCAAACCGCTCGCCGGACACCTAAAGCCCACGTGGTCGTATGAAACGCCACTGCGGACGGAACATGAGCGCCGAGCAGCCCTGGTGGAACTTGACGCTCTGGTGTCAGTCTGGCTCGGCATTACAGACGATCAGCTAGTCGCGATCTACAAGTCCCGCTACGCCGTCCTCGCCGACCGTGAAGCGGCAATGTACTTCGATGCCACGGGCCGTCGAATCGCAGCCGACCCTTATGCCTACGGCCATGGGCAGACGAAGCAGGACTACATCGACCTCATGGCCCACCTTGAAAACCCGGCCACTGCCCTGCCCCCCACCGGCTACACCGCCCCCTTCTACAAGGCGGACCGTGAGACCGAGATGCGCGCCGCGCACGCGCACTTCCAAGCTCGCTTGGACGAGGAGATCGCCGCTGGCCGCTGGACTCCGCCTGGCGGCGGTGAGGCGTAAGTTCCGCTCCTCATAGCGACGGTCGGCGCTTCCTTGTGAGACGCACCGACCGTCGCGACCTGCCTTACAGCTCCGCCCGCCTGGCCATCAGACGGGCGGAACTCACGCGGCAACAAGCTCACATCGTCTCAAGCAACGCCGACCATGCTGCGGGGCCGACTTTCAGCACAGGCCCACATTGAGCGACCCGCTTCGAGTCACGCACGTGCACAGCGGTCGCCTCCAAGGCAACCTCAACGCACTCGCCACCCGCACCGCTGCTGTAGCTACTCGTGAACCAACGCAGTTCCGAGCGGGGCTGGCGGCTAGCGTCTTCCGTGTTCATAGGTCTCCCAACAGCTTCTGCACGAATGCCAGTGACTCCGAGGGCGTCAGGCCCTGAGCACGCAAGATGCCGTACCGCTCCTCGAAACCCCGGACCGCCGGTCGCTCACTGTAGAGGTGGCTGTGCTCGTTCACCTCCACGTACGCGATCCTCTGCGCTTTGTCTGTCTCCATCAAGGTGAACGGACCGCCCATGCCAGCATGTTGGCGGCGGTCGATCGGCATCACCTGGATCTCGACATTGCGCTGTTGACCGTACAAGAGGACCTGCTCCAGTTGCGCCCGCATCACCGCGCTCCCGCCCAGCGGCCTTCGCAGAGTGCTCTCCTCGATTACGAAGCTGATCGTCGGCATCGGCCTGCGTGAGAACAACTCCTGGCGAGCCAGCCGGGCGGCTACGCGCTGGTTCACGGTCTCCTCGTCCAGGAGAGGGCGCCACATCTCGAACACCACCCTCGCGTACTCCTCGACCTGCAACAAGCCCGGCACGGCCTGGTTGGCATAAACATGCAGCTCAACCGCCTCCCCCTCCAGCTTCGCCGCATCCCGGAAGAACGCCGGGTACCGTGCCCGCGCCACCTCCTCCTTCATCACCATCAACAGCCCGCCGGCCTCCAGCACCGCATCCGCCCGCTCGATGAACTCCGGTCTCGGGATGCGCCGCCCCAGCTCCACCGACGCGACCATGTCCTCGCCGTAACCGAGCTTCGCACCCAACTCCGCCCGTGTCTGCCCCCGGCTCGTTCTCAGCAATCGCAACTGCTGCCCGAAGCACCGCAGGATGCCCGCCTCGCCCTCACCGTGAGCCGTAGTCACCGGTGACCTCACCTCACCCACCCGCACAGTGGCGCGCGCCCGCGTCGCAGGCACCGCACCCGACCGTCACTCACGGCTCACTGTAAAGACACGCACCGTTCCCGTCGCGGCACTTGACCCCACTTCCCCCGTACCGGGTGCGAGCGCCGCCCTCCCCCGCACTGCATCCGCCTGTACACGGCCTCACGCCAGGACCCGCCCCCGCTCACTTGCTCACGAGAACGTCGCACCGGTTCCCGCATGAAGTGTCACGAAGTAGCGTTCGACCTGGCGGGCCGGCCTGCCTCCGACCGAGTGCGCGTCGGTCCGCATCGCGAACTCGGGGCCGAGGTGACGTTGGTGATGCCGAGTTCCTCGCGGAGTCCCCTTATGCTCGCGAGGCAGTTGGTATGAACAGTTCATTCAGGTGGGCGCAAGGTGCGCCAGTGTTGCTGGAGTTCGAGGGCGACGTGTTCACCGAGTGCGCGGATGCTTCCGATCAGGCCGTTTGTGATTCGTGCGTCCATGTGCGGGGCCTGCTCGGACTGACTTTTGACGCGCCGCACTGCGACGTGGACCTCGATCCCGGCACCGGCATAACCCTTGCCCGCGAGGGTGGGCAGACCGTAGGCGGCGGCCTTGTGCAGCGCGGGGAGAGTGTGGATACGGGCAGCGGTGACGTCGGGGACACTGCCAGGTTCGGCGTCGGAGACCCACAACGGGGTGCCGCCGGGGGCGCACAGGAATTGCACGTCTTCAGGCGCCGATTCGCCCTCGACTTCGCCGCCTGCCCATCGAGGCGTGCGATCCCCGCCATGGCTCCTCACCCTTGCCGGACACGGCTCATGGCACCCTGCCGTTGCACGCAGCGCCCGCGTCCGCATGTACGGGCCCCTGACGAATTCACCACTACACCCGATGACTACACTCCGATTACCAAATTTTCACATACGGAGGGGCGTTGTGGTCATGTTCCACCAGGCCGGCACCATGGCAGAAGAAGAGGCATCGGACAGCGGGATGCGTCCCGGCGCGTCTCCGGCCCCCCGCCCGGTGCCCGACTGGCAGGCTGCGGAACACAATGCACTCGCGTGGGTCAGGTGGCTCGGCTTTCCGCAGGCGGAACCGACCCGCGATGGCTCCGACGGGGGATTGGACATATCTGGCCCGGGAATATACGGCCAGGTGAAGTTCCATGGGAAGGCCATTCCACCCAACCTGATACAGCAACTTTTCGGGGCGCGCGGCTTGAACGATGGCGAGATGCTCTTCTTCGCCAATTCCGGGTACACCGCTGCCGCGCTCGTTGCCGCGGACCGGCTGAATGTCGGCTGCTTCACATACTCTCCCGCAGACGGGATGATCACCCCCGCCAATCGCCACGCGGCTGAACTGCTGGAACGCGCAAAGTCCCCGGAAGCCGAGAATGAGCGCGAGGCGCAGGCCGAGGAGGAGAGGCGGAAGAAGGAGAAGAAGAAGCAAAAGAAGCTGGCAAAGAAGCGGAAGAAGATCCAGCGGAGTATCGAAGCCGGCGAAGCGGTGATGAGTGAGGTGGCGGTCAAGGTCGCCACCATCGCAGCGGTCGTCGACCCCGAGTTGTCGAGCGACGAGCGGCACAAGCTCCTGGCAGACCTGGACAGGGAACAGCTGGACCTACTGGTGGCCTGCCTGCTGATCCGTGACGGATTCACCCCCTCGCGCTCCCGAACGATGATGGCCGATGGCTTCCAGGGTGTGACCGCCTATTGGGCGCAGCACCCTGATATCGAACTCCTCAAATCGAAGAGCGGTAAGGAATTCGAGCCACTCTCGGTGACATGCTTGAGCGCTTCCATCGGACAGGAGGGGGCCTTGCGAGAGCTCACCGAACTCTTCGACGAAGACCTGTGGAGGAAGCTTCACACTCATAACGATGTGGTCATTGCCAGGGCCGGGGGGTGGCTCGCTCCCGGGGCACCCATGCCCCGCTTCAAGATCGAAGTCGATTCAACCCGCCTCCGTTTCACTGGGGAGACGGACTACACGACGGTAGATCTTTCCGTGTATACGAACCGGCTCATGGTCACCACCCTCCCGCTCGATAGCACAATTCGTGCCCAAATCGCCCTGCAGAAGCACGTGTTCCTCGTAGATCTGGACGTGCTCGACCGGTGGTGCCGCGAAGGGCTGTCGCTGATCACCGAGTACAACTCGGTACCGTCGCCCGGGACGAAGGCCGTCGGTCGCATCACCGGATTCGGGTTCAAGACCCTGCCGGACGACTCGCCGTGGCACCTTGCACTGGGGGCGCGGCAGGTTGTCGCGGCGGAACTGGACGAGGGCTTGTTCGGCCAGTACGTGTGTGCCCTGCTGGTCCGGGACGGGTTCACGGTGATGTCGCACCGATCGGATGGCTCGCGTGGGGTTTTCATGGTGCAGCTACCGGAGTCCGCGTCTGCCGGAGAGCTTTTCGGCGTGGTCAGCTACAGCAAGTCCTATGACATGGGGCGCACCGGCATGGCGGACCCGGAGCGTGTCGACAGGGCTGCGCGCGATCACATCGCGGAGATGCCAGATCTGTCAGACACTCTGTCCGGGGCGGGTGGAGTCCTCAGCCTGTGGATGCATGTGACCGACAGCGCGATTCCCTCGCACGTGCGTGATGAGGTGGAAATGCCGGAGGGCGTCATGCTGCTGGAAGCGGGAGGACTTGCCGCGTGGGGCGAGATGCGTCTGCAGGTGACCGTCGATGTCATAGGTGACGGCAAGGGGAGAATCGACCTGCAATTGGTGCCGGTGAAGTGACCGCCTCTGGGTGGGTCGCACCATAGGGGCCGCTGTCGCCGCCGCCGGTGCGGGCATCGGCATCGGCCAACTCCTGTGGGCCGGTCCCGGACAGCGTGGCGTCCGGGACCGGCCTCGGCGACGCTGCGGCCGAGGAAGACGGCCACGACGTATTCGAGCACATCCCCGCAGAGTGGAAAGAGATCCGTAATGGGTTCCAGGCCGACAGGGGCGCGGAGCAGCACCACTCCACTCATGATCTACATTTGGGTCACTTCAGGCATGTGTGGGTCATCGAGGGGGAGGCATGCACACAGTTCGTCACAGATGCCCATTTTGCGGACACGGCATAGGCCGACTGATGCGCGTCAAGAACGAAGGCGTCTCGAACTGCGCGAATTGCCACAAGAGCGACTGGAGTCGCAGGTTCCCGTTCCCCGGGGTGGATCCTGGCCCGGGGCGGCGGGAGGCTCTGGCGGCCCAGGAGGCTCAGGCACACCGTGCGCAGCTGGACGCGGCCCTCGCCATGCTGTTGTCGCGCAAGAGGGAGTCCACCCGCGCCGCATCCCCCGAACTCAACGCCGCAACCGCTGCGCAGCCCCTTCCCTCGGAAGGGAAGGAACGCGTTCGTACTGTCCATGAGAAGAAGTCCAACGAGCCCCAGAGAGCTTTCCTCACGTCCTCTCGTACTCGACTGCCCATCGCTTCTCACGCTCCCCTCCGCGCCCGGCATCTGATCCCTGTGGTTGCCGTGGTCGCAGGAAGTGCTCTGGCCATTGCTCTTGCTCTTGCTCCGGGCGGAAGCGCACCCCAGACCACTGCCGAGACCGCGGCCCGTCCGGCTCCGACGACCACAGTCACGGTGACTGCTACGGCAACGGCAACGGCAACCGAGACCGTCACCGCATCACCTTCTGAGCAGGCGGAGACGCAACCCGCCGAGCCGGTGGTCGAGCCGGAGCCGACGAAGCGGGTGCCTTCGGTCCGCACGAAGCCCACTCCTCAGAGCACGCATTCCGACTCGCCGGGCCGACATGACGGGAGCAACTACGACAACCTCTCGCCGGAGGGGCAAGAGGCGCACGACACGCTGAACTGCGCCGACGTACCAGGCCACAAGAAGGGCAGCTGCAACGAACCCAACCGGAAGTGCAACCTGGACGGTGCTCAGGTGACCTCGTCCGGTGGGATCCGACTGACGTGTCAGATGGCCGGCGACGGACGGTTGCGCTGGCTCGCCTGACACCGCCCGGATTCACGGCTCACGAGGCCGGCGCGCCTTCGACGTGACTTCACCTCCCCCACCCGCACTGTGGTGCGCGCCGCCTCCCCTGTACAGCCCCCGCCTGTACACCCACCCGCACCCGCGCGTTTCATCGCCGCTCCAGGGACCCCATGCCGTTGGTCAGTAGCGGATTCGGGGGTCAGACGATCGACTTGACCGTCATGTCCGCGTACCGCAGCGTCTCGTCGATGGCCCTGCCCATGTCTCGCAGCGCCTCGGGCTCTGCCGTGAGGAGAGCCGGGACGTTGATGATGTCCACGGCGAGGAAGCACCCGGCCACGGTGAGGAACTCCTGATACCGCTGCCGGCTCTCGTGACCGAGGGTTGCCCAGTCCCGGGGCTCCGGGGGCAGGCTTGCCCTCCACTTCTCCAGGGCGTGGGTGCCGTGGACTTCGATGTACTCCATCGTGGCCGTGGAGCGCTCCAGCACGTCGACCATGGTGTCGAAGCCCTGCTGTGACTGATTCAGAGCCGCCTCCGCGGCCTGGACCTCGGTTCGCAGACGTTCCTCCTCCTTTTTGGTCCGGCGCTGCTTCACGACGTAGAAGCCGGCGGCCCCCAGCGCTGCGGCCGGGGCGGCAACCATGCCTGTGAGGAGGAGAACTCCTCCCGCCATGCCTGCACCTCCCGCAGCCAGCGTGCCTCCTCCCAGGAGGGCCAGCGTCGCGTTGGTCGCGGCGGCCCCGGACAACGCGGAGATCGCCGTTCCGGTGGACGCGGTGCCGAACAACGCGGCGGCGGTGAAGGCACCATAGGCCGCGGCGCCACCTGCTGCCGCCCCCACCACACTTCCAGCGGCGCCACCGGCGGTGCCGTGGATCGCGTTGGCGATCCCGGCGGACATGGCCTCGACACGGATCGCCGTAGGGATGTCGCCCGTGCCCTCGATCTCCTCCTCACTGGGTTGTTCCGGCCCGGGAGCCCCGCTGATACTCTCGGCCAGTTCCACGAACCTCAGGAAGAACTTGTCGCGCACGGCGTCGTGCACACGGTTGAAGGATTCCCCGTGTTCCTGGGCGATCTTCGACCGCTGGGCCACCTTCTCGGTGAGCTCGGCGTGACGTCTCTTCGTCTCCGCGACCTGGTCACGGAACTTCACCGGCCGCCGGTCCCGCTGACGAGCGAGCACCCTGGTCCGGTCCTCCGCCTCGTCCTTGAGTTGCTCGGGTGTCAGTCGGAGCGCGAGCGCGATGGCGGCCAGACGGTGCTCCCCCGGGCTGACAAGTCCACGCTCGATCCGGGAGATCGAGACCGCGCCGCCCTTCCCGTACTCGGCCCGCTCGGCCAACTCCTCCTGGGTCATCGGGGGGTTCTGGGCCTGGCGATGGTCACGGACCACGAGACCCATCGCCTCGGCGCTGAAGTCACTCACCGGTTCCGGACTCCTTGACCGACGGGCTGTGGCGACGCCAGGAGGCTCTGGCCTCACTGACCAGCACACCACCGGAGCGCAATGCCTGGGCGCCGTCCTGCGCGAACTGCTTGGCCGCCTTGACGACGGCCGGGTCACGACGGACCGCGTCGGCCGTGACGATGTTCTGGGATGCGGCGAGGGCCAAATGGGCAAGGTCGATTCGAGCCATGGCAGTAGACCTTTCGTCGTCGCTGATGTCTACGCATGGGCAACTTAGCGTCACATAGTGCGCGGTGTGCACACTATGAGGAAATCAGGACGTCCCATCAGCTCCGATCAAGGCCGGGGCGCTCCCGTCGGGTAGGGCAGGACACCAAGAAGTGGGCCCGCACCGTACGGTCGGCGGACCGGTGGCCGACGGTGACGCCGTCGTGCGTCACCCCGCACCACCGATCCGCCGGCTGCCCCCGGCGTGCGTCACACCCGCAGCGCGTGAACGAATCGAGACCACACGACACCAACCCGCACGGGGCCCGGCCCGCGCCTCACCCGTACAGCGTCGTCCCGTACAGGCGTCGCTGCTGGTGACACGCCTGTCGTAACCACCACGCTGAGGTCATGCACAGTTCCTCTCCGCGGCGGCACCGGCTGCTCTCTCCCGCTCCCCCGCCGCCCATCGAGTTCGCCATGGCCTTCACGTCGACCCCGCGCGGCGCCCGTCTCGCCCGGCACTTCATCTCGCACTGCCTGGACACCTGGGGCCACCCCTACGACAGCGAGGTCAACGAGACGCTGACCCTGATCACCGCCGAGCTGTGCGCCAACGCCGTACGCCACGGCCGCGTCCCCGGCCGGGACTTCCACGTCCGCCTGACCTCCGAGGCGGACGGCGGGCGGCTGCGCCTGGAGGTGTCCGACACCCGCACGGAACGCCGGCCCGTCGTCGCCCCACCCGCACAGCCCGACGCCGAGTCCGGCCGCGGCCTCCTCCTCGTCGCCGCCCTGGCCCACGACTGGGGCGTCACCGACCGCCACTGCGGCCCCGGCAAGACCGTGTGGGCGTCACTGAGCGCGTCCCGGCCCTCGGCGGAATGACCGCACCGAGTGCGCGGGCTATATCAGCCGTCCCGGATACGCCGAGCCACGATGTTTCACGTGTGGCAGACGATCGACCACGCATGAACGTCAGACATGACGGAGGCCGATGCCGACCCGGATGGAGGTCCAGGGGTTCAAGAGCCTGCTGGACCTGTCCATCAGCTTCGCCCCCTACGGGTCCTGTGCACAGCGGTAGTTGTAGTAGTCCTTGCCGGCCACCAGGACCGAGGTGATGTATTTCGGCAGGCCGTCGGCGTCACGCTCGACCTCCTGCGAGGTCCGCCGCGTGAAGCCCAGTGAGACCCCGGGGATGACCGGGTACTCGGGCTGCGACGTATCGACCCTCCAGCCCCGCTCGGCAGCGCTCCGGAAGAGAGCACCGGCGGGCATGGTGAACACCTCGTCCCCCTCCAGCAGGACGCGAGTGCTGGACGTGCGGCCCTCACCGGGCCACCACAGCTCGATCGCGGTGACGCGGGTCCCGCCCTCGACCAAAGCCTGTACGCCGACATGGTCGAGGGTCCAAGACGCCTTCGCCGAGCTCCGGCTCGGGCGCCGCAGTACCCGAGGCTCGCCCCAGTCGGGCACGGCGGCGAGCGCCTCGTCGAACGTCATGCCCATCAGGATCGGCGCGACTCCGCGCGGCGGGTCCAGTACCAGATCCATCGCCAACCCCTCACTCCCGCACGGCGTCCGCCATTTCGCGGTAGTCGTCCTCATCCACGTTCGGCCATTTGCCGATGAAGTCGAGGACCTCGTCCAGCCGGATCACCAACTTAATCATCAGGCGTGATACGCACTCGGATCACCATGATCCCTATGAGTGCGACGCAGGGCCCACTCCGGGCACCCTGAGGCGGACCTGGCGCCACAACAGACATGCCATGAACCTGACCGATGGACTATCCGACACGCAGGGTGCTTGTGTGAAAGCGATCGCTCCGGTCTTGTCGCGGGGGTTCGTTGATGTTCCGTCACGATCGTGCCGGAATCCGGTATGGCGGACGGGGAGACAGGCGTGGCTCAATGCCACGGGCGCAACGCCGTCGGCACGACGACCGGCGGGAAGGGCGGAGGGCGACGTGGTGAGCGAGTACCGGCCGGTGAAGTGGACCGAGGCGGCCGGGTCGGCCGTACGGCGGTGGAGCTGACATGCCGTACGGAGAAACCAGCCGAAGCGACAGTCAACCGGCGCTGCGACTGCGCACTCTCTGGTACCGCTGCTGCGGTGCGGGCGCCGTTCTGCTCGGCATCGTCCTGCTCGTCGCCGCCGGCGGCGTTCTGGCCATGGTGCCCGACACCATGGCCGAGGAGCGCGCCTACCAGGCTGCCCGCCCTTGCGGGAGCGCAGTCACCGAGGACTGCCTGCGCTCCGTCCAGGCCACCGTACGCGACACCGTGATCAAGAGAGGGTCCAAGGAGTACTCGCGATACGCACTCGAGCTCGACGGGCCCGACCCCGGGCCCTGGGTAGTGGACTTGAAAGGAGCCGAGCCGCTGCTCAGGCACCTGCGTGCCGGAGACGTGGTCACCGTCACCATGTGGCGGGACTACGAGATCGCTGTCGGCAAGGACGGTGTGACGCAGCCCGCCAAGGACACCCCGGAAGGACGGCCCGGGTTCACCACGGCCGCCGCCCTGGGCACGATCACCTTCGGTTGGTTCGTCGTCCGTGTCGGCGGGCAGGTGGTCGCGCGCGCACCCGGCTACGCCACGACGGGGATGCGCGCAGTCCTCGCGCGGCAAGGAAAACGTGCAGTCGTTGTCGTTGCCTGTGCCCTTCCGGCGGGACTGTTCGGCAAGTGGACCGGGCCTGTCGGGGTGATCGTCCTGTGGGCGGTCCTGGTGGGACTGGTGTTGGCGGTGTTCCGCCTGCTCGACACTCGGCGCCAGGGCCGGCACGTGGTCCCGTACCCGGGGTGACGCCCGGTGAGTCGCACGCTCCCATGGGGCATCCGTGACGCTTCCGCCGATGTCCGGGGACCGCAGGTGTGCGACGCCCGGACGAGCACCGGAACACCGTCCGGCGACTCGCGCCACTTCTCGCAGACGAAGTGGTACTCGAAACGTTCGGTCTCGGAGGACACCAGGCGGCCGCCGGAGAGTGACACCTTCTACGCATCGATTCCGGTTCACGGGGACTGGGGCGCCGCGCGGTGGCGACGAGCGCCGAGCGGGCTGAGTTCGAAAGCCAAGCGCCCCAGCGCTATAAGGGCGCCCTGCCCGAAGACGAGAATCAGCCACCACCCGACGTCCCAGTACCAATTCTCGGTCCAGGGCTGCGTGATCGCCACAGTCCCGATGAGCTGCGAGACAGCGATGACGATGCCCGTCCGCCGCTGCCGGGGGCAAAGGAACGGCAACATCGCCCAGAGTGCGGAGACCAACACCAGACAGGGGGCGAAGAACGGCAGACCGGACATGATGGGCCTCGATATCCGTAGAGAGCGCAGTCCGGCTACCGTCGCACCGGCGGGCCCCCGGTACCAGCTCGGCCGGATATCGCCCGGATCACGGTGGGACCCTGGCAGCCTGCCGGGTGGGTCTGTCACATGCGCGGACACACCCGCGCAGCTGCTCGGAAGAGTGTCCTTACCCCTGCACCAGGTCCGACTTCAGCCATCCACTCCACGCAGGCAAGGACACCCCGATCCGGTGAACCGGCGCCCGGGGACGCAATGTCAGTGGCCAGGCCTAGCCTGCTTCGTATGTCGGCTCGCCCTCGCACCGGAACGTGCCCTCGCCCGCCGTCCCGGGCCGCGTTCGAACGGGACGGAGAACACGGCGGCACGGGTGGCGCGTCCGGTCCACTCCCCCGCGCCCCTGTCACCGACCCGATAGGTTTCGTCCCATGCCTGGCCGTCTGCTCGAACTACACGTCGAGAACTTCCGCAGTCTGCGTGACGTGACCGTACCGCTCGGTCCGCTCACCGTGTTGGTGGGCCCGAACGGAGCGGGCAAGTCCAACGTGCTGGAGGTGTTCGACTTCCTCGCCGACATCATTCGCACCGACCTCCAGCCGGCACTGGACTCGCGCGGCGGGTTCGACGAAGTGGCCTTCTGGGGCGGGAGCAAACCGCCGACGTCCATGCGCATCCAGCTCAAGGCGACCTGGACCAGCAACTCCACCCTCAACGCGCCCGACGAGTACAACCTCACGATCCGGCGTCGCTCGCTGCCGTCGAACCGGGACGTCAAGAGGGTGACCTACACCCTCTCCCGTGAGGAGAGCTTCGCGTTCAAACGCAAGCAGGGGCGTGGTCGGCGCATCACCATTTCCGGTGAGGAAGCGCGCGTGGTCGACGAGCGCGCCGGGCAGACCAAGGACAGCGGCAGCTTCGGCATCAGGAGGCTGAGCAGCGGCCTGTCCACACTTCCCCGGCTCGGTCCTGCCGACGGCGGCGACGAGGTGACGCGGGTCGCCGACCGGCTGTCGTCGTTCCGGGTGTTCGACGTCGACGTGGCGGCGGCCCGGCAGCCGACCCACCTGCGCGGTGCGGACTTCGCCACCCTCTCGCCCCACGCCGAGAACCTGGCCGGGTTCCTGATCCACCTCAGCGGCCGCGAGGAGATCTGGGGCGATCTGGTCGCCGACGCCCGTACGGTCCTGCCACAGTTGGAGAACATCGAGTTCGAGGAGGTCGGCGGGGCGACCGACCAGCTGACCGTCGTGCTGCGCGAGCGCGGTCTGCGCCGCCTGACCCCTCTCGCCGATGCCTCTTACGGGACGGTCCGGCTGCTCGGACTGCTGGCGCTGCTGTACGACCCCAACCCTCCGGCGTTCACGTGCATCGAGGAGATCGACCACGGCCTGCATCCGCAGGCACTGGAACTCGTCGTGCAGCGGCTGCGCGAAGCCGCCGAGCAGACGCAGTTCATCGTCGCCACCCACTCTCCCGCGCTTGTCGACCGGCTGTATCCGGAGGAGTTCGTAGTGTGCGACCGCGACGAGAACGGCGCCTCGATCATCCCGGCTCTGACCGTCGACGAAGTGAAGGACGTCGTCGAAGCGTCGGGGGAACAGCCGCTCGGGGAGCTGTGGTTCTCCGGGGCGCTGAGGGGCGACCTTACCGGAGGTGAGCTGTGAGCCCGAAGGGGCGGCACGGCGGCGGCCGGGCCTCCCGGGCGCCGGAACGGGGTGTCATCGTGCTCGCCGGTGAGGACCGGAACGACTGCGAGGTCCTGGCCGCGCTCATACGTGCTCACCGGCCCGACCTGGACACAACGGCCAAGCTGGTCCGCATCAACGACCCGGTGCGGCTGCGCCGGAAGTCCGGCCCGAAGCTCGCCGCTGCCGTGGAGGCACTGGCCGGCAAGGCGCAGGCCAAAGCCCGCCTGGAGCGGGCCGAGTTGCTCGGGTTCGTCGTCCACGAGGACCTGGACGGCTACACGGACGCCCAGTACGACCGGATCCGCAAGACGCTGGCCGACGAGTTCACACGCCAGTGCCAGGAGTTCCGGACCGCAATCGCGCTCGCTGCCTGGGAGACCGAGGGCTGGCTGCTGCTCTTCCCGGAAGCGTTCCCGCACGTTCGTCCGCGCTGGAAGGTCCCCGCCCATCTGCTCGACAGGGACACAGGCCGCGTCAAGCATGCCAAGGAGGAACTCAAGCGGGGGCTCGGCCAGCCGGTCTTCCGGGAGAGCGACGGGCCCGCGGTCGCCCGCGAGGCGCTGAAGCACCGGCTGATTCCCTCTCCACGCGGCAGCAACCGCTCGTACGACGACTTCGTGGGCGACCTCACAGGCTGGACCTGACTGACATTTCGGTCGCACCGGGCATGCGCGCAGCGCACGACCGGGACCGGAATATGCCGGGGCGGCTCCCGTTGTCGGAGGTGAGCGGTATTTTTGATGCTGATCGTCACGCCGCTCTCGCCGACTGTCACGGCGGTGCGCGCCCGGCGATCCCGGAAGCCGCCCTGCCCGAAAGGTCCTCGTGAAGCCCACCCTGGCCGCCGCGCAGCTCCGCGGCAGTCTGACGCAGTACCTCACGACGACGTACGCGCTGGCCGACGAGGACACGCGCCTCGCGCTGGAGCGGTTCCTCGGGGATCCGGAGACGGGGATCTTCCGGGGGCCGTACCTGCGGATCAGGACGCCGTTCCATCCCGCCGACGACGGGTGGCGGTCGGCGCTGGAGTGGCAGCCGGCGTTCACGCCGTGGCGGCACCAGGCGAAGGCGTGGGAGCGGCTGAGCACGTACAAGGGGGCTGCCGAGCCGACGCTCGTGACGACCGGCACCGGCTCCGGCAAGACCGAGTCGTTCCTGATTCCCGTGCTCGACCACTGCCGACGGCAGAGGGCGCTGGGCAGGCGCGGGGTGAAGGCCGTGTTGCTGTACCCGATGAACGCGCTCGCCACCGACCAGGCCGGCCGTATCGGCGAGTACCTGGCGCAGCCCGAACTGGCGCAGGTGACGGCCGGTCTATACATCGGCGATAAACCGGACACGGACTTCCGGCGGGTGATGACACGGCGCGAGGAGATGCGCCAGTCGCCACCGGACGTGCTGATCACCAACTACAAGATGCTGGACCTGCTGCTGCAGCGGGCCGAGGACCGTCCGCTGTGGGAGGGTGCCGAACCGGCCTACGTGGTGCTGGACGAGTTCCACACCTACGACGGCGCGCAGGGCACGGACGTGGCGATGCTGCTGCGGCGGCTGGCGGCGGTCGTGGGCGCCTCGAAGCCGGAGCGGCCGCTCGGTTCGATCTGCCCGGTGGCGACCTCGGCGACCCTCGGTGAGGGCGGGGGCGACACCGGCGGCATCCTCACGGTCGCCGAGCAGGTGTTCGGGGTGCCGTTCGGTCCGGACGCGGTGATCGGTGAGGAGCGGCTGAGCGCGGACGACTTCGTCGGCGACATCGACTACGAGTTGCCCGAGCCTCCCGGCCCCAAGGAGGTCATCGAGGTCTCGGGCGGGCCGGGCGTGGAGTCCGACCCGGACCGGCTCGACCTGGACGGGCTCGCCGAGCGGCTGCTGGGACGGCGCGGCCTGGACGCCTTCCAGATCGGGCGGCTGCTGAAGAAGCACGACTTCACTCACGGTGTGCTCGCGCTGCTGAACGGCGAGCCGCTCGACGAGTGGGGGCTGCGGGACCGTATGGCCCGCTTCGGGTACGCGTGGGCGCGCACCGCGCGGGAGAACCCGCGGCTCGCGCTGGAGGCGCTGTCGCGGTTCGTGGCACTGCTGTCGTCCGCGCGGGACCCGGAGTCCGACGAGCGCCGGCCGCGTCCGCTGCTGCACATCGAGGCGCACCTGTGGGTGCGGCCGGTGGGGCGGGTGCTGAGCGGGGTGAGCGGCCGGCCGGAGTTCCGCTGGTACGAGGACGAGCGGGCCGTCGCGCGACGCTCCGCACTCACCGCGGCGTCCGCCTCCGAGGATCAGTCGGACAGCGACGAATGGCCGACGACGGACTCGCGGCGGCCCCAGGCGCTGCCCGGTTCGGACACCGTGCAGCGCCCGGCCCAGGCCCATTTGCCCGCGATCTACTGCCGCGTGTGCGGCCGTTCGGGCTGGGCGGCCCTGTCCCCGGAGGCCGATCCGCAGAAGCTGGAGACCAGCCCGCTGCGGATCTGGCAGGCCGCCGTCGGACGCGACAAGCGGCGGCTGCGGTACTTCATCTCGGCGACGCCGGCCGAAGCGCGAGACGCCCTGGCGGCGCTCACCGGCAGCGCGCCGAAGCAGGCCGGTGGCGTCGATCCGCAGTCCGTCGTGGTGCTGGACGGGGCGCAGAGCACCTACCGCCTGCCCGTCGCCGAGGACGGGGAGGGGCTGCAGGACGCCTGGTTCGCGCGGGCCATTCTCGACAAGAAGACCGCGGACCAGGCTGCCAAGGACGACACCTGCCCGGCGTGCAACACCGACAACGGCATCAGGTTCCTCGGCACCGCGCTCGCCGCGCTGGCCTCCGCCACGGTCACCCAACTGTTCACCGGCGGCCAGGAGATCGCGCTGGCGCCGGAGGAGCGCAAGACACTGCTGTTCAACGACTCCACGCAGGACGCGGCGCACCGCGCCGGGTACGTCGCCAACGCCTCGTACAAGTTCTCACTGCGCTCGCTGCTGGCACACCAGTTGGACGACGCCGGTGCGCCGGTTCCGCTCAACGACCTCATCGGCGAGGTCCTGGACTCCGTGGACGACCCGCAGACGCTGGCCGCGGTCGTCCCGCCGGACCTGCACGACGAACCGGGCGTGGACCGGCTGCTGTCGGGGCGCGGCACCGGGGACGCGCGGACCTGGAAGCTCATCGGTGAACGGCTCGCCTTCGCGACCGTGATGGAGTTCGGGCTGCGGTCGCGGCTCGGGCGCACCCTGGAGCTGACCCGGACCACGGCCGCGGAGGTCGTGGTCGCCGAACCGGACCGGATCGTCGCGCTCGCCCGCGACCTGCACCTCACACTGCCGGGACAGCTGGGTCTGGAAGGCGGACTGCCCACGCCCGAGCGGTACATGGCGTACGTGCGGGGACTGCTGGAGCGGCTGCGGCTGCGCGGCGGCGTGCGGCACCGGTGGCTGGACACCTGGATCAAGGAAGCGGGCGTCAACCAGTACCTCATCTCCGGGCAGCGGCCGGAGGGCATGCCGGCCTTCCCCGAGGGATACGTGGCACCGCCGAGGTTCCTGCTCGACGGCCCCAAGGAGAAGACGAAGTTCGACACGATCACCGGTCGTGGCAACTGGTACCAGGACTGGACACGGCGCTGCCTCGGCCTGGACGCGGCGCAAGCGGCCGAGTACCTGCGCAGGCTGCTGCCCGTCCTCGCGGACGAGGGCGTGCTGTCGGTGCGCACCGCCAAGGACCGCACGACCCGCGTCTACGGGTTGCAGCCGGGCCACGTCCACGTGCGGCTCCTGCCGGACGACCTGGTCAACAAGGCGTTCGTGTCCTGCGAGGAGTGCGGCTGGCAGCAGGTGGTGCCGCCCGAGCGCCGCACGCGCTGGTACGGGCACCCCTGCCCGCGCTTCCGCTGCACCGGCACCCTCACCCCGCCCCAGTACGGCATGTCGTCGACCGGGGCGGGCAGCGGCGGCTTCGGCGGGAAACTGGAGCGTGACTACCGGGCCGACTACTACCGCCGCCTGTATCTGACCGGCGGCACCTACCGGGTCGTCACGGCGGAGCACACCGGCATGCTGACGCGGCCCGAACGGGAGCGGGTGGAGCGGACGTTCCGGCAGGGCATCCACTACACCGACCCCAACGTGCTCTCCTGCACGCCCACCCTGGAGCTGGGCATCGACATCGGCGACCTGTCGGCCGTGCTGCTCGGTTCGCTTCCGGGCGGCCCGGCGAACTACGTGCAGCGTGCCGGGCGTGCCGGACGCAGGACCGGAAACGCGCTGGTGGTCGCCTTCGGCGGGCGCCGGGCCCGCGACCGGTACTACCTGGACGACCCGACCGAGATGATCGCCGGTGACATCGTGCCGCCGGGCTGCTATCTGTCGGCCGTCGAGATCCTGCGCCGCCAGTACACGGCGCACCTGCTGGACCGGGCGGCGCGCGGCGAACTAACCACGGCGGACGGCGAGCCGCTCATGCCGGTGCCGCGCCTGTCGTCGGCGCTGTTCGGCACGACCGGCTGGTGCCAGGATCTGTCGGACGCGGCGCTCACCCACGGGGCGCGGCTGGTGGAGGAGTTCCTGGCGCTGTTCCCGCAGGCGCCCGGCGGCCCGGACGACGACCGGGGGGTGTCCCCGCACGCCGCGGACGAGCTGCGCGCGTACGCCACCGGCGGCATCGCGCGAACCCTGCAGGAGGCCGAGGAGGAATGGACGGCGCGCCGCGAGGAGCTGCGCCGCCGTATCGCCGCCATCGACACCGCGGTGGACGGGCTGCTCGCCGAGGACCGTGAGCAGGGTGCGGAGCGGCGCGAGCTGCTCGCGGAACGGCGCGCCACGGGCGAGCTGCTGCGCGAGCTGAGCCAGGCCAGTGCGCACGGCGCCCTCGTGGAGCTGGGTCTGCTGCCCAACTACAGCCTCACCGACACGACGACGTCGCTGGAGGCCACGCTCTACTGGAAGGAGGCTTCCGGGGACGACGAGGGCACGGAGGCCCCGGAGGGCGACGACGAGCGCCGGAAGCAGGTGTACCGCAGCGAGGTGCGCGACTACGAGCGCTCCCGCAAACTGGCCCTGACCGAACTCGCGCCCGGCAACAGCTTCTACGTCAACGGCTACCGGCACGTCGTGCGCGCCCTCGACATCGGCAGCCCCGAGCGGCGCGCCTGGGCGGTGTGGCGCCTGTGCCCGGCCTGCGGCTACGCGCGCACGCACGGCGATCCGAAGAACGACACTTCGCCGTGCCCACGGTGCGGTTCCCGGGAGATAGCGGACGCGGGCTGCGTGCACCACGTGCTGGAGCCCCGGCGCGCGTTGTCGCGGGACAAGCGGGACGACGCCCGGGTACGGGACGACCGTGACGAGCGGGACCGGAGGCGGTATGCGGTCCTCACCACCGTCGACATCGACCCGGCGCACCTGGCGGCCGGATCGTGGCGGCACGACACCGCGGTCTTCGGCGCGGACTTCACCCGCAAGGCCGTCGTCCGCACCCTGAACCTCGGGGTCGACCGGCAGGACGGCAGCAGCACGGTGCCGCTGGCCGGGGACGACGTACGCCTGAACCCGTTCTACGTGTGCACGAGTTGCGGTGGGGCGACGGCCGACGGGCGGCCGGTCGTCGACCAGTCGCAGCACGCGCTCACCGCGTCCCTCGCCCGCTCCACCCGCGCGAGCGCCCACCACCAGCTGTGGTGCCCGCGCCGGCGGCTGCGCGGCAGCGGGGAGGAGCAGGGCGCCGGTCTTGACGTGCCACTGCTGCTGGCGCACGAGCTGACGACGGAGGCCGTCCGCATCCTGCTGCCGGCGTCCGTGGCGCGGGCCAAGGAACGGCTCGCCTCGTTCACCGCCGCGCTGTTCGCGGGCATAGCCGCCCGCTACGGCGGCGACCCCGACCACATCGACATCACCGCCGCGTCCATGCCGGACGGCGAGGACCGCGACTGGCCGCGCCGGTTCCTCGTTGTGTACGACCGGCTGCCCGGCGGCACCGGTTACCTGCACCGCCTGGCGACCTCCGACGGCTTCCGCGAGGTCCTGCTGAAGGCCCGTGAGGTGATCGAGAACTGCGGCTGCCGGGAGAAGGGCCTGGACGGCTGTCACCGCTGCCTGCTGCGCCGCGTGCCGCCGGCCGACTACGACAAGGTCAGCCGCAATGAGGTCCGGCAGATGCTGGACGAGCTGCTCGGCGCGGACGGCGAGCGCTGGCGCACCTCGCCCGTCGCCACCACCCAGCACATCCCGATGCACCGGCAGGCCGAGAGCGATCTCGAGGTCCTGTTCATCGACACGCTGCGGGAGTGGGCCAAGCTGCCCGAGAGCCGGGCCAGCGGCGACGCCTACATCACACCGGCCGGCACCCACGCGCTGGACCTGCGGCTGACCGCGGCCGACGGCACCACGCTGAGCTGGCGGGTGTCGCAGCAGCGCGTCCTCGACGGCACCCGCCCCGACGTCCTCTTCGAACGACTCGACGCGCCCGGCCCGCGCGTGGCGCTCTACCTGGACGGCTACGAGTTCCACGCCGGCCGGGAGCACAACCGCGTCGGCGACGACGCCGTCAAGCGCACGCGGCTGCGCGCTGAAGGACTCAGGGTCTTCCAGCTCACCTACGGTGACGTGAAGGAGTGGCAGCGCCGCGTCCGGGACACCGGCTACGCGGGTGCGGGACCGGCCGACCCGGTGTGGGAGCCGTACAGTGACCAGGCCCGCGGCAAGGCCCGCGACTTCTACGCCAAGGTGTGGGGCGGGCTGCCCGGTGAGCTCGCGGAGACGGTGTGGGTCAATCCGGCCGTGCAACTCGTGGAATATCTGCGCCGGCCGGACGCGAAGCGCTGGCAGGGGCGGGCCGAGGCCGCCCTGGCGGGCTTCATGGGCACCGGGGCCCGCCCCGTCCCGTTGCTGCCGGACGCGCTCGGCGAGCAGATCACGGCGGCGCTGCACGGCGGAACGCCCACGGGACCGCGCGGCCCGGTACAGCTGTTCACGGTCACCGACGGCTGGGGGCTGCCGCTGGTCTTCGCCGCGGACGGCCGTGCGAAGCCCCCAGCGTGGACCGGCATCGCCCTCCTCGACGACGCGCCCGGCGTCCATGCCCAGGAGGAGGCGCACAAGCGCCGCTGGCGGGCCTGGCTGTACTGGTCGAACGTGCTCCAGTTCCTGGACACCGGCGGCGGTGACGCCGTCCAGCTCACGACCAGCCGTCTCGACGGGCTCCCCGTCGAGACCCTGGCGGTCACGGGTGGCAGCGGCGTCCTGGAGAGTCTCCGCGCCACTCTCGCCACCACCGCGACCGCCGACGGCACGCCCGCACCGGCCGAGACCGCCGCCCCTACGCCGCCCGCCCCGGCTGCCGCGAAGGTGTCCGCGGCAGGCGTCGCCCCGCCCGTCCGGGACGCGGCGTGGGACCAAGTCGTCGAATACCTCGACCCGGACGAGCCTGGCCTGCTCACACTCGCCGAGGCCCTCGCCGCGCGCGGTGTCCCGGTCCCCGAGGACGGCTACGAGCTCGACGAGGACGGATGGATGGCCGAGTTGGCCTGGCCCGGCGCACGCGTCGGTGTCGTCCTCGCCCCGCGCCCGCCGGAGGGCGAGGACGAGGACCCGGAGGCCGTCGACCGCGACCGTGCGTTCACCGCGGCCGGCTGGGAAGTGCGGCCCGCTGCCGACTGGCCCGCCGACGACCTCGCGGACCGTCTTGGGGGCGCACCACCATCCGGTGACCGGAAGCGTCTTGACCAGCCTGACGACACCACCACGGAGAACGGGGAGAACGAACAGCCGTGACCGGCAAGAACGTGACGCTGCGCCTGCTCGACAAGGCGGACCGGGAGATCCTCAAGCTCCCCCGCCCGGTCAAGGGCGCGATCTACGACTTCCAGCACAAGTTCAAGACGAACCCCGAGTCCGCGGGACTGCGTCTCAAGCAGTTGCAGGGCCACGACAAGCTGCACTCGGCACGCGTCAACGACGAGTACCGAGCGCTTCTGCTGCGCCTGGCCGACGACGACTGGCTGATCGTCTCGGTCAAGCACCGCAAGGACGTGTACGCGCATCTGGACCGGCTCACGTACTCGGTCAACCGCGTCACCGGTGGCATCGAGTACGTGGACCTGCAGGTCGTGCGGGAGGAAGTGCTCAGTCCCGCGCCGCCGCGGGGCACCGCTCCGGCCGAGCCGGCCCGTCCCGCCGAGCCGGCTGGTCCCGAGCCGCTGTTCGGGAACTGGTCGGAGCAGCAGCTCACCGACCTGGGTGTGGCGCCGTCTCTGATCCCGGTCGTCGCCGCGCTGACCACCGAGGACCAGCTCCTCGGACTCGTCGAGTACGCGCCGCAGCTCTCCGGGGAGGTGCTGCTCGCGCTGTACGACGGCAAGGAGTACGACGACGTCCTGGAGCAGGTCACCGCCCCCGTGGCGGCGCCCGAACCCGTGGATCCCGAGGACTTCCGGGCTGCCGTCGAACGTCCCGCCACCATCGTCACCACGACCGACGACGCGCTGCGCGAGGCGCTGGAGGGCGAGGACTTCGGGCGCTGGAAGGTGTTCCTGCATCCCACCCAGGCCAAGTTGGTCACGCGGGACTACAGCGGCCCGGCACGTGTGGGAGGCGGGCCGGGCACCGGCAAGACGATCGTGGCGCTGCACCGGGTCAAGCACCTGGTCGAGCAGCTTCCGGCCGGCCGGAACAAGCCGATCCTGCTGACCACGTACAACAAGAACCTCGCGGCGGACCTGCGGTCCCGGCTGCTGGCGCTCGGCGGTGAGGCACTGCTGTCCCGCGTCGAGATCAGCCACGTCGACCAGCTCGCGCTGCGTACCGTTCGGGAGGCGGAACCGGGCAACCGCAAGCGGATCGTCGACGAAGCGCAGTCGGTCCGCGAATGGCGCTCGCTCCTCGACGAACTTAGCGAGGACGGCTGGGACGCGGAGTTCCTGCACGACGAGTGGACGCAGGTGATCCTCGGCCAGGCCGTGACCTCCCGCACGGACTACTTCCGTGCCCGCCGGGCCGGACGCGGACGCACGGTCAGCCGTGCCGAACGCGCCGAGATCTGGCAGCTCGCCGAGCGGTTCACCCAGCGCCTCGACCGGCTCGGCATCCAGACATGGGACCAGGTCGCGGAGCGGGCAGCCCAGCTGGAGGCAGAACGCGCCCGGCGCATCCAGGCCATCGACCGCCAGCGGGAGGAAGCGGGCGGCCTCGACAACGTCCACGTGGCCGACGGTTCGGGAGGCTGGCTGCGCTACCGGTACCGGCACATCGTGGTCGACGAGGCTCAGGACCTGCGGCCCGCGCACTGGAAGATGCTGCGTGCGATGACCGCTCCGGACCGCAACGACCTCTTCCTGGTCGGTGACACCCACCAGCGGATCTACAAGAACCAGGTGACTCTCGGCAGTCTCGGCATCAACATCCGCGGCCGGTCGTCGAAGCTGTCACTGAGCTACCGCACCACCCGGCAGATCCTGCGCTCCGCGCTGAACGTGCTCGGCGACGAGACGTACGACGACCTCGACGGCAGCACCGAGACGTTGGCCGGGTACCGGTCCGTGCTCAGCGGCACCGTTCCGGATCTGCACCGGCTGAGCGACTGGCAGGACGAGCGTGAGGCGATCGCTGCGCTGATCGAGTCCTGGGGTCAATTGCCGCACGAGCAGATCGCGATCGCCGTGCCGACCAACCAGATGGCGAGCGAGGTCGCGTACGCGCTGGCCCAGCACGGCATCCGGGCGCTGGAGATCGGCCCGGACGGACCCCGCGGCGACAGCGGCGTCCACATCGGCACGATGTTCCGCTTCAAGGGGCTCGAGTACCAGCGCATGATCATCGCCGGCGTGACCGATGGACTGGTGCCGCGTGCGAGCGTCCAGCAGCGGCGGACCACGGACCCGGCGCGCTACCGGCTGGAGATGCAGCGCGCCCGGTCCCTGCTCTTCGTGGCGGCCACGCGCGCCCGGGACAGCCTGGACGTCTTCTGGCACGGAGAACCGAGCCCGTTCCTCAAGGAACTGATCAAGGTTCGGCCGCCTGTCGCGGCATGACCGACTCCTGGGATCGTGCCGCGGTTCGCTCTGGCTAACGCGGCACGACCGGTCCCTGGGGTACGAGGAACGGCCGCCGGGGATCCTCCGGCGGCATCCTGCGGATCGCGAGTGCCGGATCAGGAACCGGCAGGTACGGGGAAAGAGCCGCGTACACTTCCGCCGCACCGCCAGGACGATCCTCGGGACGCTTGGCAAGCAGCGCTTGCAGCAGGTCCTGGAGCGCGGCCGGGGCCTCGGCACCGCAGTCGGCCAACCGGGGCGGGGACGCGGTGAGGTGCAGGGTCACCAGCTCGGCGGGACCCTTGCCGTGGAAGGGAGGCCGACCGGTGAGCATGTGGTGCAGCAGGCATCCCACCGCGTACAAGTCACTGCGACCGTCCAATGGTTTCTCACCGGCCAAGAGCTCGGGCGACGCGTAGGACACATTGCCGAGTGTTTCGCCCGTCATGGTGAGCCGCGGGTCGGTGTCAGAGAGGACCTTCACGAGACCGAAGTCAAGAATCTTCACCAGACCGCTCGTGCGGACCATCACGTTCTGGGGCTTGAGGTCGCGGTGCACCAGGCCGGCAGCATGCGCGGCGGACAGCCCCGAGCACATTTGCGCGGCCACGGAGACGGCCGCGGGCGCGGACAGGCGCCCACCGTCGGCGCCGTCGATGACGTTGTCGAGGGTCGTCCCGTCGACGAGTTGCATCACCAGGCAGCAGATGTCCTCGGTGACAGCGGCGTCGTACACGGTGGTGATGTTGGCGTGGTCCAGACGAGCGGCGGCCTTGGCCTCCCTCTCGAAGCGCGCCAGGGCGGTGGGGCGCCAGTCCGGCAGGGCCAGAAGATCCGCAGCAACGGTCTTGACCGCCACCGGCCGCTCCAGATACACGTCCGTCCCCTGCCAGACATGCCCCATCGCTCCTCTGCCCAGCATCCGGTCCAGCCTGTACCTGCTACGCAGAACCTTGCCCGCGGCGAACTGCTCCACGTTCACTTCCCTCGGTGAGCCCCAGTGGCATGTCGATGCGCGGGCAGCTTGGCAGAGGCCGCCGTCGGCAGCCCGCACGGAGGAACGCGACCAGTCCCGCGCGTACCAGGAAGATTCTCCTGGACAGCGGAGACCAGCTCTCACGGAGGTGATGCCTGGTCACCCGAGCCGTGAAGCGGCTGGTTACGCGCTACCGAATGCTCTGCAAGAGATTCCCTGTGGCAGTAACGGTCCAGCACGACCAAAGGAGATGAGCTGCTGGGGCAAGGCCGCCAGACAGGCTTCACCAGCAGGGACAGCCTTTCCGTCTCATGGTCTGGCGAGCCGAGCACCTTCCTGACCGAGGCGGGCGTCACCGCCGACTGATTCCTTGAAGACCGTCACCACACCGAAGCGCACTGCCGTTTCGGTGTGGCACTCCTCTGCGTCCCCAAGCGACGCCGCACCCCCATGGACACGCTCCCTGACGGGCCTCGGTAATCACTGCACCCACAGTAGATTGACAGTGCTTTCACTGACATGGTTAGGTGTTCATGCTTCCGATGGCGGCTGGGGGACCCCAGAAGCACTCGTCACCACATGCCCGAGGGGATCCCCAGCGCCAACGCGTCGCCCTTGTCGACGCCCCGCCACCGGATGCCATGACCTGCGGTCCAAAACCCGTTCCCCCAGAGCCGGGCATTCCGTTCCTTCACACGTCAGGAAAACCGTGAAGATCAAGCGAGTCCTCATCGAGAACTTCTGCTGCCTTCGCAGCCTCGACGTCTCCTTCGACTCCATCACGTCGCTCATCGGCCCGACGGGTGTCGGCAAGTCCACCGTGCTGCGCGCCCTGGACTGGTTCTTCAACGGCGAGAAGGGCGGCGGCCTCGGTGAGGAGGACGTCCATTCGGCGGCGAAGACCAAGCGGATCCGCGTGGAGGTCGAGTTCGACGGTCTCACCGCGTCCGACAGTGCCGCGCTCGGCCACTACGCGCCGGAGGGCGTGGAGAGCCTGCGTATCTGGCGCACTTGGGAGAACGGGGAGGACCGGATCACGGGCAAGGCCCTGGCCTATCCCCCCTTCGAGCGGATCCGGCAGAGCGCCGGCAACCGGGAAAGGACGGCCGCGTACAAGGCTTTGCGCGACCAGGACCCGGCACTCGGCCTGCCCGCCGTCCGCAGCTGGGACGCCGCCGAGGCGGAGATGCGGGCCTGGGAGGCGGCGCACCGGGAGCGGCTCACCGAGGCCGAGGTCGAAGGCACGCAATTCTTCGGCTTCGCCGGCCAGGGACTGCTCGGCAAGCTGATCGACTTCGTCTTCATCTCCGCCGACCTGCGCGCCTATGAGGAGACCGACGACAACAAGGCCTCCGTGGTGGGCCGGATCCTCGAGCACGCGGTCGACCGCTCAGAGGCGGAAGCACAGTTCACGGCCATCGACGAGGACGCCCAGGTCGCCCGCGAGAAGGTGCACGAGGAGATTTACGGGCCGGTGCTAGCGAAGTTGTCCGACGCCCTCTCCCAGGAGGTCGGCCGGTTCACCACCGGGCGGCACGTCGTCGTCACACCGACGGCCCACGTCCCGAAGCGGGCAAGGACCGCTTTCGCTGTCAACATCCGCGACGGCGCGGCCCTCACGCCGGTACGGCGACAGGGGCACGGATTCCAGCGCGCGCTGATCATCGCCGCGCTCAGGTATCTCTCGGAGCGCCGCCGCCCAGAGAGCGGCACACGTTCCCTGTGCCTGGCGATCGAGGAGCCGGAGCTGTTCCAGCACCCGGCACAGACCAGGGTATTCGCGCAGGTACTGCGTAGCCTGGTCGAGTCGGCCGAGGACCAGACCCAGGTGATGTACGCGACGCACAGCCCGGTGTTCATCGACCCGAGCGACTACCAGCAGGTCCGCAGGCTGTACCGCGCCGTGGGCGGCGACCATCCCGAGGTGTGCCTGCGCGGACTCACCGAGGAGGAGCTGCGTCAGTCGCTTGACGGCCACGTGAAGGAGAAGTCGATCGCCCGCCGGGGGGCTACCCGCTACGTGAAGAATCTCGCCGAGGCGCTGTTCGCCAACGTCGCCATCGTGGTCGAGGGCGCGACGGACGAGAGCGTCCTCGTCGCCTTCGCGGAGCGTCAGGGACTCCACCTCGGAGCCGAAGGCATCTGCGTAATGAATGCGGAGGGCAAGGACAACATGATCCTCTGCCACGCCATCCTCTCGGGCCTCGGTGTCCGCTGCTACCTCGTCTTCGACGCGGACACCGGGCCGAAGAACCTCACCGATGCTCAGAAGGAGGACAGGGTGCGGGAATCGGCAGGAAAGAACACGAAGATCCTCGGCTACTTGGGAATTCCGGCCGAGGCACGTCCCACGACCAGGAGCGAAGCGACCCACACGGTCTTCGAGGACGACCTCGACACGTACCTCAAGGACGCCTGGCCTGCATGGAACGCGCGCCGCCAGGAGTTGATCGCGCAGGGCACCGGGTACGTCGACGGCAAGCACGTGCCGACGTACGCGGAGGCCGCGCGCTCCGCCGACGGTGAACCGAAGCTGCTGCACGCGTTGCTGGAGAACGTGAGGGACATGGCTGCGCAGCCGACGCCCCGGACGTAGCCCCACTTGGCCGCTATGGGCCCACCGTCCCTACGCCCCGTTATCCGCCACACGACGCTACCTTCAAGGTCCTCCCCGGGTAGGGATGGTCCCCACCCCCGCATGGTGTGAGCGCAGCCGCTGACCGCCACGGCCGTCCGCCCGGCACCTCTGAGTCCAATCGATGCGCAGATCGCGGCGGTGTTCCGAACGGGGCGCCGACTGGGCCACCTTCCTGTGGTCTCCTTGGGGCCGACGCCGTACGTCCCGCGGATCAGCCGGACCCCGGGTGCTCCCGCCCTCGAATCCGCTGCCGGAGCCGGGCGGGCCGGCCAGGCCGGCGATTTCGCCGCACTCACCCCACTGCCCGATCGCGCTGGATTTCGCCGCCGCTGCGCCGGACGGTGACTTGTGTCGGTGGACCAGCTCCACGGGCGCACCAGCGCCCCGGCGACACCCACGACAAGACGAGACCACGACCATAACGTCGAGGCCCTCGTCACCGTACCGTCAGTGGTTGTGTCCGAGGGGGGAGTTGACCGCCAACGATACGCTCGCGGTGGCGCAAGGACGGCTCTGGTAAACACGGTCCACCCGCCCGGCCGGGTGGCGCGAGGCGAGGACAATGCTCACACGCCGGCTCCACGCGTACCCGGGCCGCCATGCCGGTGTGGTCCGCGGGTTGGGCCCGCGGACTTCGGGGGCTGGTGGGTCCCTACGCCGTCGCTCTCACCTCCGTACCCAGTTCGCGTCGGGCGCGGGCGGCGGCACCGACCGGGACTGCGTCGGAGGCCAGGGCGGCCTGGACCAGGCGGACGGGGTGGCCGCTGACCGGGGGGTCGACGGCGAGGGCGGACAGGATGACCGGCTCAAGCAGGGGCCAGGCGCGGCTGACGCCGCCGCCGACGACCACCGTGGTGATGTCGACGACGCCCGCCGTGATGACGATCGCGCGGGCGATGCCCGCTCCCGCGGCGCGGTACACCGCGAGAGCGTCCTCGTCGCCGTGGGCAGCGGCCTCGGCGACTTCGCGGGCGGTGAGGCGGTGGCCGGTGCGGTCGGCGTAACGAGCCCCGATGGAGCGGCCGGAGGCCAACGTCTCCAGGTGGCCCCGGCCGCCGCAGGAGCAGGGCAGGTCACCGAAGCCGGGGATGTGCCCGATCTCGCCGGCCGCGCCGTGCGGACCCGCGTACAGGGAGCCGTTGGTCCACAGAGCGCCGCCGACGCCGGTCCCCAGGGTCATGCCGAGGACGTCGGCCTCGCCGCGCACCGCTCCGCCGCAGACCTCCCCGTAGAGGAAGGCGTTGACGTCGTTGTCCAGGAAGGCCGGGACGCCGAGGGCCTCCTCGACGGCGGCGGTGACGGCGAAGCCGGCCCAGCCGCGGAAGGAGTCGCTTGCGACCAGGATGCGGCCGTTCGCGGAGTCCACCACCCCGGCGGCGCCGATTCCGGCGCCCACCAGGCGGCCCGGGGTGCGGGCCAGCAGCGGGGCGAGCGCGTCGAGCGCGGCGCCGACCATGGCCCGGCCGCCCTCGAGCGCCGGGGTGGCGGCCTCCGCGCGGTCGAGGACGGTCAGGTCGTCCGAGCAGACCACCACCTGGGTGGTGGTGCCGCCGATGTCGATGCCGGCGAACAGCGGCCGGAGGGTGCTGGGAATGGCGGGGTCCTGCGGGGTGTAGGGAAAGAGAAGAGGTCCGGTCACGCCTGGGCCTCCGTACGGCCGGCCGCGAGGGTGGCCAGGCGTTCGGCCCTGCGGCCTCGCTGCACCACCGGGTCGGGCACCGGCACGGCGGCCAGCAGACGGCGTGTGTAGTCGGTCTCCGGGTGCAGCAGGGTCGTCCCGGTGGAGCCCTGCTCCTCGATGCGGCCGGCGCGCATCACGACGACGCGCTGCGCGAAGTGCTGTACGACGGCGAGGTCATGGGAGACGAACAGGCAGGCGAAGCCGAGTTCGCCCTGGAGTTCGGTGATGACCTCCAGGACCGCTTCCTGCACGCTCACGTCGAGCGCGCTGGTGGGTTCGTCTGCGACCAGCAGCCGGGGTTCCAGGATCAGGGCTCGGGCCAGGCTGACCCGCTGGCGTTGTCCGCCGGAGAGTTCGCGGGGCGCACGCCGGGCGAGTTCGCGTGGCAGCCGGACCCGGTCGAGGACGGCGGCGACCTTGGCCTGCCGGTCCTTGGCGGACAGGTCGCGACGGTGCACCCGGAGGGGTTCGGCGATGCACTCGCCGACGGTCATCCGAGCGTCGAGGGAGGCCACCGGGTCCTGGAGGACGACACCGATACCGGCCCGCAGGGCGCGGCGGGCCCGGGCGCGGGTGCGGCCGAGGTCGGCGCCGAACAGGGAGACGGTGCCGGAGGTGGGCGGGATCAGGCCGAGCGCGACCCGGGCGGCGGTGGACTTGCCGGAGCCGGACTCGCCGACCAGGCCCAGGGTCTCCGCCGGCCCGACCCGGAACGACACTCCGTCGAGGGCGCGTACGGCGGCCTTGCCGCGGCCGAACACCACGTTGAGGTCACGCAGTTCGACCACCGCTTCGCCCTCGGGGCCGCCGTGCCCGGCAGGCGAGGCCGACGGCTCGGCCGCGGAACGGTTCGTCTGGGCCGGGACGGACGCGGCAAGCCGGCCGGTGCCGTCTGCGGCCTCGGCGACGGACAGCCGGGGCACGGCGGCCAGCAGGCGCCGGGTGTAGTCGTGGGCGGGGCGCAGCAGGACGTCCTCGACCGGTCCGGTCTCCACGATCTCGCCGTGGTACATGACGGCGACCCGGTCCGCGAAGTCGGCGACGACGCCCATGTTGTGGGTGACGAGCAGCACGCCGGTGCCGGTCTCGACGGCGAGCCGGCGCAGCAGGTCGAGGATCTCGGCCTGCACGGTCACGTCGAGGGCGGTGGTCGGCTCGTCGGCGATGAGCAGGCCTGGCTCGTTGGCGATGGCCATGGCGATCACGACCCGCTGACGCTGTCCGCCGGAGAGCTGGAACGGGTAGGCGTGGGCGCGCTTCTCCGGTTCGGGGATGCCGACCCGGCGCAGCAGTTCGACGGCCTCGGCGGCGGCGCCCTTGGCGGACACCTCGCGGTGGTTGCGGATCACCTCGGCGATCTGCTTCCCGATCCGGGTGAGCGGGTCGAGCGCGGTGGCCGGCTCCTGGAACACCATGGAGACGGTCTTGCCGCGCAGCGCCGCGAGGCCGTTCTCCGAGGCGCCGACGATCTGGGTGCCGGCGATGACGGCGCTGCCGGTGGCGCGGGCGTTCCCGGCGAGCAGGCCCATCGCGGCGAGCGCGATGGTCGACTTGCCGGAGCCGGACTCGCCGACCAGGGCCAGCGTCTCGCCCGGCCGGACCTGGAGGGACACGCCCCTGACCGCGGGTACGTCGCCGGTCTCGGTGGTGAAGACGACGCCGAGGTCGTCGAGTTCGAGGATCGGGCCGGACGCCGCGGTGCGGGCGGCGGAGCCCTTGGTGGTGGCGGTCATCCGCGTCCCCTCACATCGAATGCGTCGCGGAGCCCGTCCCCGATCGCGTTGAACGCCCACACCACCAGGATGATGGCCAGGCCGGGCGGCAGGATGAGCCACCAGTAGCCGGAGTAGGCGGCGGTGAGACCGGCGGAGAGCATGCCGCCCCAGTCGGTCTGCGGCGGCCTGACTCCCATGCCCAGATAGGAGACGTAGGCGACCAGCAGGATGGCGTCGGCGACCTGGAAGGTCGCGGCGACGATGATGGTGGACACCGAGTTCGGCAGGATGTGGCGCAGGATCGCCCGGGCGTGGGTGCCGCCGATGGCGCGCAGGGTCAGGACGTAGTCCCGGTTCTTCAGGGTCAGTGTCTCGGCGCGGACCAGCCGGGACGGCACCAGCCAGGACACCAGGCCCAGGATGAGGACGAGACCGGTCAGACCGGGCGTCGTGATGGCGGAGACCACCAGCAGGATGAACAGCGCGGGGATGGCGATGCCGGCGTCGACGATCCGCATCATCACGGCGTCGATCCAGCCGCCCGCGTAACCGGCGGCGGCGCCCCACAGCGTGCCGATGACGGTGGCGAGGACGCCTGCGGCGAGGCCGACGATCAGGGAGACCTTGCCGCCGTACATCAGCCGGCCCAGCTCGTCGTGGCCGACGGCGTCGGTGCCGAGCCAGTGCGCGCCGCTCGGGGCGAGGTTGACCTGCTGAAGCATGGTGTGGGTCTGGTCGGTGGAGTACACCAGCGGACCGGCGAAGCAGAACAGGATGAAGAGGACCACGACGGCGAGTCCGACGACGGCCAGCTTGTTGCGCAGGAAGCGGCGGACGGCGAGTCGTGCGCCGGAGGCTTCACGTGGCCCGGCGGCCTTCGTCGGGGCCATGTCCGGCTGGATGACGGCGCTCATGCCCGGCCTGCCTTCACTCGGGGGTCGATGATCCGCTGGACGATGTCGGCGAGCAGGGTGCCGACGACGGTGGCGACGGCGATCACCAGGACGCAGCCCAGCAGGACCGGGTAGTCGGAGGACTGCGCAGCGGTCCAGAACAGCAGCCCCATGCCGGGGTAGTTGAAGAGCTGCTCGACGACCAGGGCACCGCCGAAGAGCACCGGCACGTAGTAGCCGAGCATGGCGACCACGGGCGTCAGCGAGTTGCGGAACACGTGCCGCCACAGGATGGCGCGGGCGCGGGAGCCGCCCGCCCTGGCCGTGCGGACGTAGTCCTCGGAGAGGTTCTCCAGGGTGGCCGCCCGCATGTAGCGGCTGAACACCGCGACCATGGAGGCCGCGCCCGCGACCACCGGCAGTACCAGGGCCTGCGGTTCGGAGAACACCTGGCCCAGCGTCTCGCCCTGCGGAGCCTGCGACGGGAACCACGCCAGCGCCTGACTGAAGACCAGTACCAGGATCAGCCCGAGGAAGTACACGGGCGTGGAGTAGGCGATGAAGCTCAGCGTGGTGATGACGTAGTCCACCGGCTTGTTGCGGCGCACGGCCTGCCACATGCCCATCGGGATGGCGAGGACGAGGCCGACGAGAGCCGACAGCACGGTGAGGACCAGGGTCTTCGGCAGCCGCTCGGTGATGAGCTGGGAGACCGGCTCGTTGAGGGTGTACGAGGTCCCGAGGTCCCCGTGCAGCAGTTGGCCGAGGTAGTAGAAGTACTGCACGGGCAGGGGCTTGTCGAGACCCTGTTCGTGGTTGAAGTGGGCGATCTGCTGTGCGGTGGCCTGCGGCCCGAGGATCCCGCGCGCGGGGCCTCCGGGCAGGGCGTGCAGCAGGCCGAAGACGACGATCGTCACGATGACGATCACCGCGACGGCCTGGAGGACACGTCTGATCAGGTACGAGGAAGTACTCATGTGTTTTCCGGTCGCTTCGTGTCTGTGGCGCGCGCGGGCGTCACCTGGGCATGGACGTCACTGCGACGTGGGTGCCGGCGTGGCGGGTGCCGGTGTGGCGCCGGCGCGCGAGGGGTGCGCGCGGGTCCCGCGGCGGCCCGGCCGGGTGGCCGGGCGACTCCGCAGGCCCGCGCGGGCACCGACCGGGCTTACTTGGTCCACTTCCACATGGCGGGGTGGAAGTTGGCGAGGGAGTCCTGGGCGAAGCCGCCGAGGCCGTCCTTGACCACGGAGATCTGGTAGTCGGGCTCCGGCAGCCAGACCACGGGGAGGTCCTTGGCGAGCGCGGCGCTGTACTTCTGCACCGCCTCGTTCGAGGAGGACGTGGTGGTCTCGGTGATCAGCTTGTCGACCTCGGCGTTGGAGTAGTTGCCGAAGTTGGAGCCGCCGCCGGTGGCGAACAGTGAGTCACCGCTCGGGTAGGCGGGGAAGTACCAGCTGCCCGCGGTGCCGAAGAAGGACAGCTGCCACTTGCAGCTCGACTGGTCGGCGGTGCACTGGCCGGCCTGCGACAGGACGGAGTTGACGGGGGCGGTCTTGATGCCGAACTTGATGCCGGTCTTCGCGAACGACGACTGCAGCGCGCTCATCATGTTGTCGGTCACGGTGGAGCCGGACTGGGACAGCACCTCCATCTCGAACTTGGTGCCCTTGTCGACGCCCGCGCCGCACTGGTTGTCGCCGGTGCCGGGGCTGGTGCACACCATGGTGCCGCCCTGCTCGGTCCAACCGTGGTCGGTGAGCAGCTTCTTCGCCTTGGCGGTGTCGAAGGGGTACGGGTTGTTCTTCTGCTCCGAGGAGACGAAGGACGAGTCCTGGCCCTGCGGGATCGGGCCGTAGGTGGAGACGGCGGTGCCGTTGAAGACCACCTTGGAGAGGGTGGTCTGGTCCACCGACATCTGGATCGCCTGGCGGGCGTACAGCTGCTTGAACGCCGGGCCCATGGTGGGGTTGTTGAAGTTGTACGGCAGGTAGGTGATCGCCCAGCCGGTCCACGGCTTCACCGAGTAGCCCTTGGCCTTGAAGGACGACTCCTGACTCAGGTCGGTGGCGTTGATGTAGCCGTAGTCGACGGTGCCGGCGCGGAGGGCGTTCACCTCGGCCTCGGTGGTGGTGAACGGGAGCAGGTTGACGTTCTTGATGTTGGCCTTGCCGCCGCCGTCGTACTTCGCGTTGGCGGTCAGCTCGACCTTGCCCGCGGTGGAGAACGACTTGATGGTGTACGGGCCGCTGACCGTCTTCCACAGCGGGTCGGTCGCGTAGCCGGAGATCTTCTTGGCGGCGTTGTTGAGGTACGTCCAGACCTTCTTGGCGCCGGCGGCGGTGCGGTCCAGGTCGGAGACGGCGCCGGAGTCGCTGGTCTTGTCCCAGACGTGCTGCGGCATCGTGCGGATCATGCTCAGCTCGTTGGCGAGCATCCACTCCTGGTTGTACGCCTTGTCGAAGGTGATCGTGAAGTGCGTGGGGTCGATCGTCTTGAAGGAGGTCCAGTTGTCCGGTGCCTTGCCCGGGCTGTAGCTTGCCCAGTCCGCCTTGTTGGCCTTGACCAGGTTGAACCAGAACTCGACGTCGCGCGAGGTGATCTGCTTGCCGTCGCTCCAGTGACGATCGCCGAGGGTGATCGTCACGCTCTTGCTGTCCGCGGCGAACTTCGCGTCGGTGGCCAGCGAGTTGTCCTTGTTCCAGCCGACCTTGCCGGTGGAGCCGTCGTACGCGATCAGCGGCTCCCAGACGGCCTGGGATATGGAGGAGTTGTTGGTGTTCAGGTGCGAGGCGGTGCCGACCGGGAGGATCCAGTTCGGCGTGAAGTTCGCCGGGAGGGCGTAGTTGATGGTGTCCGACGACGCCGAGCCCGAGGACGAGGTACCACCGCCGGAACAGCCGGTGAGCAGCGCGCCGGTGGTGACGGCGGCACCCGCGACGAGGGCCCAGCGGCGGCCGGCCGCCGTGTGAGCAAGGAACATGGCTCTCCTCAGAGTGAAAGGACCCGTCCCGGGAGACCGGGTCGGCGCCGCGGGGTCGGCGCTGTGTACGGCCGACAGTCAACGACGGACTCGCCGAACAAACAAACAAGAATTAGTAAAAAGTAAGTTTCTACAGCCTCGACAAAAGTCACATCCATCCACTCCAGGCGTCTCAGGCAGTGTCTATGCGTCAATTTGAGGCGATTTCACCTGCATCGACACTCCCCAACTTTCTTCATGGAACTGTTCCCCGCCCGCCTGGACGGGCGTACTGTCTCCGTCACACCCACCGTTGCGGAAGTTACTTCGTACATGACTGAAATAAGTGCACGGGACCGCAAGACCACCAAGGGCGTGTCCCCGAAGGGCACGGCCACCCTCGCCACGCGGGTCCTCGAACTCGTCGCCTCGGGCCAGGCGTCGTCCCGCGCCGAACTCGCGGAACTCCTCGGCACGGCCGCCTCCACCATCTCCCTCACCGTGGCTCAGTTGGTCGAGCGCGGGCTCATCGCCGAGGAGGGCACCCAGTCCTCCACCGGCGGCCGCCCCCGCAGGGTCCTCAGGGCGGGCAGCAACGACGAGTACGCCGTCGCCGCCGACGTCGGCGGCCGGCATGCCCGGATCGGTGTGGTGCTCCCGGGCGGCGGTGTCCGTGGCGTCGCCAACGTCCCGTTCGAGGTCGCCGACGGTCCCGAGGCCGCCCTGCCGAGGCTCGTCGAGCACCTGGAGTCCCTCGCCGAGCAGCGCGGACGCGACCGGCTCCGGGGCGTCGGGCTCTCCCTGCCCGGGCCGGTGGACGTCGCCTCCGGCGCCGTCGTCCTGCCGTCCCGGATGCTCGGCTGGAACCGCTTCCCGGTCGCCACTTGGCTGGAGGACCGCTTCGGGGTCCCGGCTGCCGTCGACAACGACGCCAACTGCATGGCGGTCGGCGAGCAGAGCGTCCGACCCGCCGAGCACCGGCAGTCGATCATGGTGAAGATCGGCTCGGCGATCGGTGCCGGCGTCATCGCCGACGGTCGCCTCTACCGGGGCGCCACCGGAGCCGCCGGCGACATCACCCACATCCGCATCGACGGCGGCGCCGACATCCCCTGCTCCTGCGGCAACACCGGCTGCCTGGAGACGGTGGCGTCCGGCGCCGCGCTCGTCCGCATCCTGCGCGAACGCGGTCTCGACGTCGCCAGCCCCGAGGACGTGGTGCGGCTCGCCACCGACGCCGACCCGGAAGCCACCCGCGCCGTCCGCAGGGCAGGCGACCACCTCGGCCAGGTGCTCGCCGCCAACGTCAACTTCTTCAACCCGGACGCCGTCTACCTCGGCGGCATCCTCTCCACCCTCGAACCGTTCGTCGCCGCGGTGCGCAGCAAGCTCTACGAGAGCTGCCACCCGCTGGTGACCCAACACCTCACCATCGAGCGGGCCAGTCTCGGCGCCGACGCCGGCCTGGTCGGCGCCGGACTCTTCGCCCTGCAGCGCGCCCTGACCCGCGCCCTCGGCGACATCGGCCACACCACCGGCGCCGACCGGCAGCACACCGCCGCAGGCCGCGGAGGGATCTGACGCTGCTGCAAAAAGCCTGGCAGTCACGGAAATTACTCCGCGCACACGGCGACGTACCCGCCCGGTAACCGCAGCCCGTACCCCGGCTCCCGGACGATCCCCCGGTCCCGGCCCCCGAGCCCTGAACCCAGGGGTCTGTCCAGGGGCCACTCCCGAAGTCCCCGCACCCGCCCAGATATCGAAGTCCGCGGCACGCCCCCTCGTGGGGGGCCGCGGAACGAGCCTCACGCACCACACCCCGCCCGAGGAGCCATGTCGCACACCCGCACCCCCGCCGCCCGCCCGGTCATCGCCGTCGCCGGGCTCGGCATCGAGTCCTCCACCTTCTCCCCGGCCCGCACCGAAGCCCCCGCCTTCCACCCCTCGCGCGGCGCCGAGATCTTCGACCGGTACCCCTTCCTCGCCCCTGGCGAGGAACTGCGTGAGGCCGCCGAATGGCACGGCGCTCTGGTCGGCAAGTCGCTGCCCGGCGGCACCGTCACCGCCACCGCCTGGACCGCGCTCACCGACGAGCTCATCGAGCGCCTCGCCGCGCTGCCCCGGTTGGACGGTCTCTGGTACGACATCCACGGCGCCATGACCGTGGAGGGGATCGACGACGCCGAGGCCGTGCTGCTGGAGCGGATCCGCGCCACCGTCGGCCCCGACGTGATCATCTCCACCTCGATGGACCTGCACGGCAACGTCTCCCGCGAACTCACCCACCGCAGCGACCTGATCACCTGCTACCGGATGGCCCCGCACGAGGACCACATGGAGACCAAGGAGCGTGCCGTCCGCAACCTGGTCGACCTGCTGGCGTCCGGCGCCCCCCGCCCGGTCAAGGCGTGGGTCCCGGTCCCGGTGCTGCTGGCCGGCGAGCAGACCTCCACCCGGATCGAACCCGCGAAGAGCGTGTACGCGGCGGTCGACGAGGTCGAGGCCGCCGACGGCGTGACGGACGCCGCCATCTGGGTCGGCTACGCCTGGGCCGACGAACCCCGCAACCGCGCCGTCGTGGTCGTCACCGGCGACGACGCGGCGGCGGTCTCGGCCGGGGCCGAACGACTCGCCCGGGGCTTCTGGAACGCCCGCCACGACTTCGACTTCGTCGCCCCGACCGGCACCTACGACGAACTCCTCGACGAGGCCCTCGCCTCCGACCAGCGGCCGTACTTCATCAGCGACACCGGCGACAACCCCACCGCGGGCGGCGCCGGTGACGTCACCTGGGGCCTGACCCGGCTGCTGGAGCGCCCCGAGTTCCAGAAGGAGGAAGGGCCGACCGTCATCTACGCCTCGGTACCCGGCCCCGCCGCGATCGAGACCGCCGTCGCCGCCGGGGTCGGCGCCACCGTCACCGTCAGCGCCGGCGCCGACGTCGACGACCGGCACGCCGGCCCCGTCACCCTCACCGGCGTGGTCCACGCGATCCGGCACGGCGACCGGGACGCCGGGACCGAGGTCGTCATCCGGGTCGGCAGCGTGTACGCGATCCTCACCGGGCTGCGCAAGCCGTACCACCACGAGCACGACTTCACCGACCTCGGCCTCGACCCGCGCTCCGCCGACATCGTGATCGTCAAGATCGGCTACCTGGAGCCCGAGCTGTTCGACATGTCGGTCGGCTGGAAGATGGCCCTCACCCCCGGAGGTGTCGACCAGGACCTGGTACGCCTCGGCCACCGCCGCATCCGCCGCCCGATGTTCCCCTTCGACCGCGACATGGCCGACCCGGACCTGACAGCCCGTATCATCCCGGCCTCCGACCAGCCGCTCACCGGGGACGACGAATGACCGACCACACCACCCGGCCCCTCGGCCTGCCCCGGGCCGGCGGCGCGAGCCGGGTCCCGGCACCGGTGGCGGACGACGAGGTTCCCGGGCTCGGGCGGCCCGGCCCTGCCGGACCGGTCCGCCGGCCCACACTGGAGATCGCCGTCACCTCACCGGCCGGTGCCCGTGTCGCCCTCGACCACGGAGCCGATCGCGTCGAACTCTGCACCGGCCTGGAACTGGGCGGTCTGACCCCGTCGGCCGCCCTCGTCGAGGCGGTCGCCGCCGTAGGCCTGCCGGTGCAGGTCCTGGTCCGCTGCCGACCGGGCGACTTCGTCCACGACGCCGAGGAGATCGCCCTGATGGTCGCCGAGGTGCGGTCCGTGATCGCCTCCGGCGCCTCCGGCGTGGTCGTCGGCGCGCTCACCGCCGACGGCGGCCTCGACACCGAGGCCGTCAACCGCCTCGCCGCGGCGGCTCATGACGCGGGCCGCCCCGTCGAGGTGACCCTGCACCGCGCGATCGACCTGTCCGCGGACCCGGTCGCCACCGCCGCGCTGTTGCCCGCCCTGGGGCTCACCCGGGTACTCACCTCCGGCGGTGCCCCGGCCGCCGGAGAGGGACTCGCCGCGCTCGCCGCCATGGTCGAGGCCGCGCCCGGCGTACAGGTGATGGCGGGCGGCGGGGTGCGCCCTGCCGACATCCCGGCCCTGACCGCCGCCGGTGTCGCCGCCGTCCACCTCTCCGCGAAGCGCCGCGCCGAACCCCGGCGGGGGGGTGCGTGGATCCCCCTCGGCGCCTCCAGCGCCTCCGCCGAGCAGGACACGTACTTCGTCACCGACCCGGCGGTGGTCGCCGAGGCCAGGAGAATGCTGGAATCGCGGCCAGCCGGCTGACCGGCCGACGCTCCCTGCCGGAGCGCGCCGCCCCGAGATTCCGCGGTTCGCGCGGGACCGCGGAATCTCGGGGGCAGGGAATGTGAGCGGCGGCTCGCCCGCTACCAGGCCGCCCTCGACGCCGGAGCCGATCCGGCCGTCGTCACCCACTGGACCAACGAAGCGCAGCGCGACAGGGACGCGGCGCAGAAGAAGCTCGATGCGCTGCCCGCCGTCACTCGGAAGAAGGAGGCGCCCCTCACCGCCGGCCAGATCCAAGCGATCACTGAGAGGCTCGAAGGCATCGCACAGCGCATCCAGGCCGTCGACGCCGATAAGAAAGGCCCCTCGGGCATCACGATCAGCTACAAAAACGCCACAAGGACCCCGGCCATAAGGCCGAAGTCCCATGCGATGGTGGGACGTTCACGAGATCCCTTGACCAGGCACAACAGGACTAATTGATGTTGAGGTTCCCGCGGGCCGCAAGATCACTCCCCGAGAGTATGCGTATGCATTTATTGATGGCCGCACCTACGCCCCTGAGGTAGTAGAGGCCTTACCCGCTGGGGAGCCGAGGGGTGAGACTCCCTCGGCTCCCCAGCAGGAAGCTTCATTCGTCGTCATCCCCGTCATCGAGGTCGAAGTCGAAGGCCAGCTGGCCCGACAGAGCATCGTCCGGCGTGGCCGCAGCCTGGGGCTCCGTCGGGTCCAAAGCCTCCTCGATCTCGTGAGGCAGAGCGTAATCGTCCGCGAGTCGCGCGAGGTGGAGGATCAAGGGCAGAGCCAACCCCTCGCGACCAGCACGGTAGTCCTCGCTGAAACGCTGCTGGTGGACGAATGCGGCCCATGCTTCCGCATCGTCACCGGGCTGAAGGCACGCGACGGTCAGTTCGAGGAGGTCCGGATTCCAGGCGTTCGCCGTCGGCCGGTAGGCGTTGTTGCCCGAGGCGTTGGTGTGCGGAGTGAGTTTGGCGTCGTCGTTGGTGAGATTTGGCTGCGAGCCGGACTTGCCGGTCGTGCTGTAGAAGACGCGGTCCGAGTCACCCCGCACTCCGGGCCGCCACAGCCCCATCGCGATGCCCCCACGTTGCTGGCCCTCCAACTTGGGAGAGAGTTCCTCCGCCTCGGCCCAGCACTGTGCCGTTTCGTCCCGGCTGCCATCGGCGATCCGAACGATACGAAGCTGCTTGCCGTACAGACCGATCCGCTGAAGGGGACCCCCGTCGAGGCCGAGCCTGTCCCGTTCCAGCCCGTCGTTCCTCAGCCATGGCCAGCGCTTCCGGACGTCCTGGGCGTGGGTCAGAACGAGCGTCGGGGTACTGCGCAGCTGCGCGAGGGTCTTCTTGACGAAGGCCGCCATGAGGGCCGACTGCTCCGCGCTGTTCTTCCTGCCTTCGACCCTTCCCGTCAATGACTTGAGGAGTTCGGGGTACGGCACCCATGCGTGCATGTCGGCCGACTTGCCCAGCACGCATTTCGCGCCTGGTCGGATGAGCACCGCGATCGGCGTGAACTGCTGCTTGCCCGTGGGCCCGTCAAGGCGGCGTTCCACGAGGTGGAAGGCCACCTGGTTCAGGTTTGCGGGGATGAGCGTGTCACCGAGCGTGTGCTGAGGCACCAGCCGCATGCCAGTCTGGCGCAGGCCGTCCGACCAGGCCGCGGCGGCACGCAGACCTGCATCGGCGAGAGCCTCCTCCGTCTCCGCTTCCGGTTCCGGTGGACGGATGAATTGGGTCACCAGGCCTGCGTCCGCGCAGCCGAGGCGGATCGCGTGCTTGGGGTCGGTCCGTCGCTTGGCGTGGCGGAAGGCATCCTGCCCGTCGAGCTCCACGAAGGCCAGCCGCACCCCGGGGACGGCTTCCCGCAGGGCGCCCATGGCCCGCGCGACACCGATACGGCGCTCCTCGATGGCCTTGTCGTGTTCCTGCCCCCGGCGCGGCACGCCGTCGCCTCCCAGCGGTGCACCGAGAGCGCCCAGTGGCCGCACGTGCAGCCGGACGGTCAGCTCCTTCGCCTCCCACACCCAGGTATCGGGACCCTGCTCACGCCGGTGCCCGGCCAGCCCCAGCCCAGTCTCCGCCGCTGCGATCATCTGATCGCGGATGGCGTCGTTCTGGTGGAGCACGACCGCGGTGAGGTCTTCCCCTTCGAGAGCTTCGGCCAGGCGTGCCCGCAGAACCTGAGCGTTGTGGGCCGCGTTCAGCTCACGCTGGTCCAGGATGACCGCGCGCTCTTCGGGATCCTTCTCTTCCATGTTCTTGGGAATGGACGGCAGCTTCTTGAGCTGCTTCTTGGGCGGCCGCGCGTACGCGCTGCGCTCGAGCTTCGGAACGGAGACGAATTCGGGAGCGATCGCCTGCTCCGCCCACTCGATCAGCCGTCGGCGTTCACTGGGCATCAGTCCGGTGCCGATCGTGTGCCTGCCCATGGCCGCCTGGTGCCCGATCGCGATCCGGATGCCGTCCCGGCCGTGGATCCAGTGGTCGGCTTCCTTCACCAGCCGGTCCGGGGACGGCAGGGCGTTGAGTGCGCTGATTCCGGCGAGCATTCCTTCTGCTCCGCCCTGACGCCAGTCCGTGGTGCCGTTCTTCCACTCCAGCATGGCGACGGCGAAACGCTGCGGCTGCGGGCCGTCGTGGACGAGGGAGTCGTCCGGGAGCAGGTACGCGGACACGCCCTTGCCGTACGGCATGTAGACCTTGCCGGTGACGAACCGACGCACGCCGGCGGCCACGTGGACGCGCGAGACGGGTGAGAAGGGAACGGTGCGCACGGTGATGCGGAGGGTCGCCGCGTAGTAGGCCGGCTTGCCGTCGCCGCCACTGCGCCGCCCGGGTGCGTACTCGATCACGTTCGACATCAGCTCGGCGCCCCCGCTTCCCTGCCCCCTGGCCCCCGTGCGGCCGGCGACCTGTCGGAACGACAGCTGCTGCCCGTGGTGTTCGTACGGTCCCTGGCGCGCGATCCTTTCGGCGAGGACGTCGGGAAGCAACCGGTACACGTGGGGCGCGGGTAGAGCGGTTCCTCCGGGCGACACCTTCTGCTCGAGGAGGTCGACCCTGCCGGGCCGCCAGCTGAGAGCCGCGGTGTCGAGGTCACGAAAGCAGTTCATCAGCAGGGGCGCGGTCTCGGGATCGCCGGCATCGCGCGGGAGGCTCTTGAGCCAGGTGGCGATGTAGAGGTTCGTCACCGCCATCGGGTACGCGTCCTGGCAGTACAGCCAGGGGTTCTCCGAACCGAACCGTGCCGTGGAGTCGACCGTGACGATGTCCGGCGCGGTGGCGCGCATCAGCTGGTTGACAGCCGCTGTGGGTACGCGGCGTCGTCGCTCGGCCTGCCCCTCGGTCATTCCGCCGTGGTGGAGGCTCAGGAGTGGTTCCTCCCAGTGGGCGGGCAGGGAGAGCGTGTGCATCGGGACGACGAAGGGTCCCCGTGCCGGGTCGGGCAGGTACGCCGCCGGACGGTTGTGCTGGTAGGCCATGGTGTCGGTTCTCCTCGGAGCAAGGCGTGAAGTCTTCGGACGCGACGCGTACACGCCGGCGGTGCGCTGTGGTGACGGATGCCGTCAGCCCATGTCCACCAGGGCGCGATAGAGCGGTTCGTACAGCTCACGGACCAGGGACTTGTCGATCGGGGCAAGGTGCCGCTCCGCCGTGTTCCCGTCCTCGAAGAAGGGGGCGAGCACCTCACGCATGCTCGCCAGCAGGCTGGTGTCGGGGGTGTCCGTGTCCTGGAATCCGGCTTCCCTGGGAGAGAAAGCCGCGTCCACGAAGACCACCCGGGCTGGCACGCCGCCGCGCACCAGACGACCGATGACCTGCCACATGACGACGAGCTGGTCCCAGGTGAACGCCGCCTTCTCCTCGTCTCGCAGGCTGGACCAGGCCAGCCGTCGGGTGAGGAAGCGGTTCCACTGACGGCGTGCGCGGCTGCGGAACGCCACGGCTGCCTGGTCGGGGGTGGCGGCGGCGAGTGCGTTTTGCCGAAAGGAGCCGTCGGCATCCCGGAGTTGGCGTACGGCCCAGTCGTTGATGGACTGGATGGCGAGTGAGATGTCGTCGGGCCGGGGGTGGGGGCGTGCCAGGAAGTAGACCGTGCCGATGGCCGCCTTGCCATCGCGCAGGACAATGTTGTGTCCTCGCTCCACGGCGAGCAGCGGCGCGACGAGAATGTCGCCGCCGACCGAGGGGAAGGCCTTCACGTCACCGCGGGGCAGTGTCCGTGCGGCGGAGTCCTCCGGCAGCCGGGTCCAGGCGGTGTCGGAGTCCGCGTCGTCGGACACGAGTCGGGTGACGCGGCCGTTCCACTCGGGGATCTGGTTGAGGTACTCGGCAGCTCGGCGTGCCTCGTCGTAGCTGCCGACGAGCAACAGGATGCGGCGGCGGTCCGGATCGTCGATCTCCTTCAGCTCGGCGTCCAGCATGCTCTCGGCGTCGGGCAGGCTCCGGTCGGGCACCGCCAGCTGGTGCAGCATGTGCAGAAGGGCCTGCGGCCTTTCCTCGGGGTCGCAGCCGGACAGGCGCAGCGGCTTGGGCCGGTCGTTCCCCGGCCAGTACAGGAACTCCTTGCGGAACTCGCTGCCCAGGACGGCTTCGACTTCCTCGTCGTGAGGACGCAGAACGGCACCGACCTCGGCGTGCACGTGGTACCTGCTCGAGGTGCCCGCCCAGCTCGTCGCGGACATGAGTAGGACGTGCGGGCCCGGGCGGCCGTCCACGGCGCACAGGTCACCGAGCCGCATGAGTAGTTCGCGGCCCACGCCGTTGCAGTGGAAGAAGCGGAGTTCACCGCTGCGGTCACCATCGTGCTCACGGTCGTCGTGGCGGAACTGGAAGCCGAGCACGTTACCCATGGGCGACTCGGGGATGACCGCCTCGTAGTCCTTGGGGGGCCTGCGGGAGAGCACGTTCGAGGCGCTCTCGAGATTGAGGGCGGCCTCGACGCGCGGCCACAACGTGGTCATGAAGTCGAGGCGGCTGTGCAGAGCGGAAAGGAGCAGGGTGAACTCGAAGCGCCGGGCCTGGAGGTCGGCGTCCGCGAGCACTGTGCTGTCGTCTCCGACGATGTCGGTGAGGGTGTCGCGCAGCCTCTCACGCGTCCGTGCTCCCTGGGGCGCGTGCAGGAGTTCCAAAGCGAGGTGGACGAAGGTGTTCACCAAGGGTGTCACTTCATCGTCGTCTCCTGTGCTCTGCTGCTCGTGCAGCGGGTCGTCGCGGAACCGACCGAGCGCACCGTCCAGTGTCCGGGCCGCCGCAGGCGGGCGTTCGCCCTCCTTCCGCCCCGGGAACCAGCTGTCCAGCAGCAGGTTGTGGAGGGTGAAGGCACTGAAGTAGTCGACGCTGATCCACCGCCTGAGCTTGTCGTCCTTGACGAGCAGGGCGAAGAGGCGGTCGGTGGCGGCGCTGACCGTGTTGACGGCGTTGGTCCAGTCGTCGACGTCACGGGCGGACAGCTGGAGCCGGCCGTCCCGGGCCATCTGCTGGAACTTGTGGACGGCGACCTCGTCGAACCAGGAGTTCGGGGCCTTGCCCACCAAAGTGCTGGCCGGCGCGAAGGCCGTGTCGAGCTGCATCTGCACCCGGTCGGCCTCGTCGACGATGATCAGGTCGCTGAGCCGGCATGCGAGTTCGAGGTACCGGAGCTGTTCCTGGTGCTGGTGCAGCGGGACGGAGCTGTGCACGAGACCCGCCGGGGTGGCGACCCACACCTGTGCGTCGACCAGATCACGAGCCCCGCGGTGGCGCGGACAGCGGTTCCACAACGGGCACAGTCTCCGCTGCGGCTTCGGGCCTTGTGCGTCACGCTGCGTGCTGTACTCCTTGTCGAGGAGGGGATCGCCGTCCGTGGCCTGCTGCTCGGGGACGGTGTACAGCGTGATGCACGGTGCTTCGCGGACGCCGAGCGGGCGGCGGGCTTCCAGGCCGCGCAGCACGTCGACGGGGCAGGCGCTACTGAGGTAGGCGAAGCCCGCGTGGTCGTGCCCGAGCATGGTGGCGGCGCCGGCCGTGGCGGTGCGGCGGTGCAGCCGGTTGATGTTGCGCTCCCTGGTGGAGTGCCCGAGGATCGGCGCCGCCCGCACACCGAGCCGGTCGAACTGCTCCACCACGGCGAGCGTCTCGGCCACGTCGCCGACGACGATGGTGACCCGGCGGGGTGTCCGGGTCACGAGGTGGTAGGTCAGGATGTCCCGGAGGGTGGACTTGCCGGCTCCCACCATCCCCACGAGGTGCAGCAGCCGCTCGATCCTCAGCCGTCCCTGTTCGGTGAAGCGGCCGAGTTCCGCGTCGCGCACGAGCAGTTTCACCCGCCGGAGCCGCCCGGCCCAGCCGCCCCGCGCCCCCTCCGGTGCCGACGCTTCGACGGCGTCCATCTCGTCGGCGGCCTTCTCGAGCTCTTCCCAGGTGACGTCGACGGGCTCTCCACACCCGGCCAGTGGTGCGTCAAGCGCGTGGGCGCGCGGCAGGGTGTCCGTCAGCAGTTCCTCGTCGAACACCACGGAGTGGGTACGGTCCTGCACCCGGAAGGTGTGCTCTCCCTCCTCGGCGAACGGAATGGACCGCGTCGCGAACCGCGGAGGGGTGCAGAGCAGTTCTTCGAAGATCTCGAAACGGCTTGCGGCGCGCGACGGCTCCCGACGGCTCGGTACGGAGCCGGGTCCGTCGATGTCGTATCCGCGCAGGTGCTGGGGGACCTTCAGGTAGTCGGTCAGCGCCTCCGACCAGGCGTGCCGTCGCCGCATGTCCCACAGATAGTGGCGGGCGCGCAGAACGCGCAGCCGCTGTTCGTCGGTGCGGACGTCTCCGAACACCTCGCTGTACGGGTAACCGCCCAGCAGCGGCCAGACATCGGCGGCCGTGCGGGTGGGCGTCACGTCCTCCAGGAGGTACAGGCCCAGTTCGACGTCGAGAAGGTCGCCGGGGCGGAAGCTGCCGAGGTTCGCCGGCCACACCTCGGTGAGCTGCTGCGGCGAGCAGCGCCGGTGCCATCCTCTGCGGTCACGCACGGCGTCCTCCTTCGGTACGCGGGTCCCCCGCCTTGTCACGTGGGATGGAGATCTCATCGGCGACCAGCCGCAGGAAGGCCCGGTCGTCCAGCAGGGTGACCCGATCGGCCAGGTCCTCCGGCAGGTTGCGGCAAAACTGCCGCCCATACGCCTCGTTGTCGCGGAAGCGGTAGCGGGGCACGACGAGGAACGCCCGGTCGTACGGCGGCTCGTTCCTGAACGGCGTGAGGGAGCGCGCCAGGAGAACGGGGTTCACCCGGTCCTTGACGTCCACCGCCCAGTGCCGTCGTCCCGGCAGGGGGACGCGCAGGTCGTACGCGTCGTAGTTGGGCCACATCTCGGCGGTGATTCCGAACTGCTTCTCCAGGGCGGCTTGCAGATCGGTCTCCGCAAGCCCGGGGCTGGTGATGAACATCCGCAGGGGGCGGCTGAGCTGGAAGACCCCGCCCTTGTCGGCACGGAGCGGCGTGCCGTCGTCCGAAGTGCCGTCGCGGCGGCACCGGTCCAGTTCACATCGGTGGCCGCCGTGCAGCAGCGGCACCATCAGGCAGCGGCAGCGAGCGCACTGCCGGTACGTGCCGCGCCGCAGGTAGGAGGCGGGCACGGGCTCGTAGCAGCGCTTGATAACGTCGTGCAGCAGCATTCCGCAGTCGGGATCGCCGCCGAGCAGCGCCAGCTCGGCGCCGGTCAGCACGGGCCTGGAGGTGAGCAGGGCCCGGAACGCGGTGTATGCCTGCGGGGACTTGGCCGCACGGCACACGGCGAGTGCTTCCCGGATGCGTTCGTTCTCGAAGAGCTCGGCGGCCGGGTCGGCCGCGCTCACCTCCCACTCCAGACACAGCTGGTGCGGCAGCCGGGTCTCCGGATCGACGAGCAGAGCCGTGCCCGGAAAGTTCTCGGGCGGCAGCTCCAACGGCCACTCGATCAGCGGCCGTTCACAAGCCCAGCGGACCATCTGCGGCACACTGTCCGGCGGTTCCTCGCCCCGGCGCAGGCAGTGCAGGACGAGGCGGTTGTACGCGTTCTGCACCTTCGCCGGATAGACCGGGTTGGGTACCGTCCTCTGCCGGGACAGGCACGCCAGGGCGCTGGCGATCTGTCGGAGCAGCCCCTCGTCCGTGCCGACGGCGTCCTCGGACCGTGCATCCCTCATGTCGGTCGTGGTCACGCCTCCCCCTCTCTCGCGACGGCGCCGTCGGGCGCGGCAGCGGCGCTCGGACACCACCGGGACACCGGACAGAACCGGCAATGCGGGCCGGGGCGGGCGTCCCATGTCTCGTCCTCCCGCCACGGTCCTGCGTACCGCCGCAGAACCGACAGCGCCTTCCGCTTCTGGCCGGGGTCCGTCGGGTCGATCACGTGCGGATCGGAACCGTCCGGCCGGAGGATCTCCACCTCGACACGCGAGCCGTCCGGATCGCCGCCCAGCGCGCCCTGAGCCAGGAGCGTGACCGCCAGGGCGAGTTGGGGGTAGGTGTCAAGAGGGTCCTCGTGGTGGCGGCGCCGTTTCCGTGTCGTCTTGAGCTCCCGCCACACCCACGAGCCGTCCTCCTGGTAGAGCAGGTCGGGTTTGACGATGACGACGGCCTGCGCCGCGGTGTCGTGGACGACCCGGAGGGCTTCGGGCTCGACCCGCTGAATGAGGGCGGCGTCCTGGAAGGGACAGGCGTCGACGTGGTGGAGCAGCATGTCCCGACCGGCCGCGGCGTCCTCGTCGGAGACCCGCCAGCGGCCTTCTGTCCAGTTCTCGCCCTCCGGGGGCATGTCGCCGGCCGCGCACGGCGGCCATCCCGGGCGCCGGTGCAGCTTTTCGATCCAGCCGTGCACCGCCTGGCCGAGCCTGGCCGCGCTGCCGTACTCGTCAGACTTGGGCAGGTGCAGAGAACGGAGGAATCCCTGTGCGGGGCAGGCCGCGTGATAGCGCAGATCGCTGACCGACACCTTTCTCAGCGGTGCCACCCTCGCGGGAAGGCCGAGGACACCCGGCCTGCGCGGCACGGCCTCGCAGCCCGTGAACTGCTTGCAGTCGACGCAGGATGAGCCGGGTACCGGCCTGCCGCCCGCCACGATACGGGCCACGTGCGCGTGCCCGTGCTCGGCGTAGTAGTCCTCGGCTTCCTCGGCCGTCCCGTCGAACTGCACGCGCGGCCGTCCGTCGGCGAGCCCGACTTCGACGACACGCACCCGCTCGGGCCGGGCGGCGGGTCCATACGGCTGGAACGCGCGCGCCCACTTCCGAGGCCAGGCCGCCTGGTGCCCATGAACCGCCACGTACACGGCGATGGCGATCTCGCCAGGCTCGGAGTCCTTGGCCTCGCCGTGCCGCAGCCGCCGGTACTCGCGCAGTCGTCCGTCGGCCGACTCGTACCTTCGCCACCAGGCGTACATCTCCCAGAACTTGCCGTTCTCCCGCTGGGCCACCCAGTAGGGGCGGACCGGCCGCAGCCACTGCTCACCGTCGCCGGCGCACGCTTCTATGTACGTACGGAGGGCGTGCTCGGCATACGTCAGGTGACCGGGGTGGAGGGCGGGGGTGCGGGAGCGCAGCCCCGCCAGGGCCTGGTCGGGTGTCTCGCCGTGGAACTCGACCCGGTCGACGGCGTCCATCACCGGCCCGAGGGTGAACGTCTCGAGCTCCGGCTTCGGAAGCCGGAGAGGCCGGGCTGGCTGCAGACCGGGCCGGGCCTTGGCAGCGGCGTGCGAGGGGCAGGTGTGCTCCTCGCTCCCGCCCGTACCGGGCCCCACGCGCACGAGGCCGTCGTTCCCGGTCAGCCAGTGCGGCTTGTGCCATGCCGTCGTGTCGTGACTCATTGCCTCCCCCTTGCCTCGGAACAGACGGCACCCTTCGGACCGGCCGGGTGCGCCGCCGCATTCGACCGTAGCAGGTAATCTTGGAATTCATTGGAAGTTCTTGGCACAGGTTGGTTGCTGCGCTAAGCTGCCCCGCATGGCGGCATCACTGGAGGAACTCGAGCAGCGCCTGTCCCACCTGCGCACCGAGCTGCGCGGTGCCGTGCGCGCACGGGACAAGGCCGAAACCGCGCGCATCCGTCGTGCGCTGCGCGAAGCCGAGGCCGCTTGGGAGCACGCCCTCGAGACCGAGGCGGAACCGGACACCGAGGCATCCCCGGCCGAGTCCCCGATGCCGCAAACGTCGGCAACCACAGGCGCACCACGCCGCACGGAGCGCCCGACGCACGGCTCCATCCCGATCCGCGAACAGGTCCACCAGGCACTCACCCTGCTGGGCGCCCCTGCCGCCCCGAAGCTCATCTCGTCCACCTACGAGGCGTTCTTCACCGAGTCGCTGGTCGCCACCAAACTCGCGTCCCTGCGCCGCGACGAGGAGCGATCCTTCACGGCACAGGGCTATGCCCGCCCGTACTACATCTGCGCGGCACTGACCCACGACCGCCTGGTCCCCGCACGCGGACTCCTGGCCCTGTCCACCTGGCCCGTGGAGCGGCGGATCATCGGCCCGCTCAGCCCGCGTGCCGACTTCCTCACCCACGCGGTGGGAACCGCCGAGCAGATCCAGCGGCTCGCCACCGCGGGGCATCCGACCCCCGACGCAGCTTGGCGGCTGCTGCGCCGTTTCGCCCTCACGATCCCGGGCGCCTACGACGCCTCGGCCCCGGAACCCGACCCCGCCCGCGTGATCGCGGCCGCCCACGCCGAAGCGGCCGTCCACCAGCAGGAGGACGACCAGCAACGGCAAGCGGCCGCGCAGCGCGCCCGTACCCAACTCTCCGACGTACAGCAGCTGTTCGGTGCGGCACCGATGCGTGACGCCCTGCGCGACACGAGTGGGACCCTGTCCTGACGACCCCTTCACGACGGCGATGACGTCAGACGCCTCGCACGCCGGTGAGCTCCCGAAGACGTACCCGAAGACGTTCCCGAAGTAGAGACGATGCCCTCGCAGCAGTCCGAACCTCCCGACAACCGACTCGCGCGGCTGCGCGGACCGCAGCCCCCTCAGCCGTACACCGCCCGTAAGATCACCGCCCTGACCGCCAATCCCGCCTGCGCCCGCCGCGCCGTCCTCGACGCCGCCGGTGTGGACAAGGCGCTGCTGGCCCAGCAGGTCGGATACGAGCCGCGCTTCGGCCAGTCCCCCTTCGCTCTCGCCCGCGAACAGGCGTTCCACGGCCTCGTGAAGTGGGGCAGCTACGCCGAGCTCATCCGGCTGCTGCGCGAGCAGCTCTCCGTCCCCGTGACGGAGGCCCATGTCACCGACCTCAACGAGGTAGGGGGCAACACGGCCCTGCACCTGCGCGAGCGGGAGACCCGCCGCCTCATCGCGCACGTGGCCTCCGGCCAGGACGTACGGCTCATCCTCGACCGTCCCCTGCTCACCCTCGAAGTCGCCGGTCAGACGGCGTACTTGGAGCCGGACGCGCTCACCCACCGCATCGGGGGGAAGTTCCACGTCGTCCTCATCCGCTCGTTCGCGGCGATCGACGGCCAGGCCAATCCGACCGCCGTCGCCGAGACGGCCAAGCAGGCCGCGGTGTACGTCCTCGCGCTGCACCGCGCCTTCGAGACGGCCGGCCTGCCCACCGAGCAGATCTCCCACGAGTTCCTGCTCGTCTGCCCCAAGGACTTCTCCAACCGCCCCTACGGCCGCCTGATCGACCTCCGGCAGGAACTCGACGCCCTCAAGTTCCAGCTCTCGCGGCTGCGGCGCGCCGAGGACCTCGCGGCCCAGCTCCCCGAGACGGCGACCCTGGACACGACCCGAAGCGCGGACGAACTCTCCTCTTCCATAGAGGCGTTGGACGCGTCGTACACACCTTCCTGCCTGTCCTTCTGCGAAATGGCGCGGTATTGCCGCGACGAGGCCGCCGGATGCGCCTCACCGGCCCGCCTGGGCAGCGGCGTGCGCAACGACCTGCCGGGCATCGACTCCACCCGCACCGCGCTCGACTACCTGGACGGCGTCGCCGCCCCCGGAGAGGCCGAGGCGGAAGCCGCCGACCTGCTGCGCGCCGCCGCCCGGCTGCGCCGACTCCGCCGGGGGGCCGCATGAGCGTCCTGTCCACCGTCGCGACGCTCACGGCCTCCCGCACCGGCCGTGCCGAACCGCTGACGACCGTCCGCCACCAGCACCTGGACGAGAAGCCGTTCGTCCTGGTGCCGCTCACCCTCGCCGGCGAGGCGTGCGCGCCCCTGGCCGCGCTCGCGGGTACGGACCCCGAGCACCCGACCCTCCTCACCGCCCACCAGCCACGCAACCGCGCCGAACGCTTCCGGTTCGCCGAGCGCCTTGCCGCCCTCCTCCTCGCGTACATCGACGGGTGCCGGACGGAGACGGAGCCCTACACCGTCGGCCGCGGCAAGGAGAAAGAGGCACGCCTGCGCTGCCGGCGGGCCCCGCAGCTCCTCGTCCCGAACGGCGAGGGCATCGCGTACGTGCGCCTGCTCGGCCGGCTGACCAGACTGCGCGCCACAGAGGGGCCGTACGCGGTCGACCCGTCCGTGCCGACCCTCGGCAAGTGGCTGACCTGGTTCGCGGACCTGGCCGAGTTCCCGGACTCCGGTGTGCTCCTCGCCATGACCCGGCTGCTCGCCGCCAACTGGGCCACGGGCCAGAGTTCTTCCGAGGACTCCCACCTCGCGTCCCTGCTCGCCTGGATCGATCCACCGGAGGGCAGCGACGGCGCGCGGGCGGCACGGGAGGCGGAGGACCCCGCCGTGTGGCCACCGGCGGGTCCATCCACGGACCCGGTCTTCGACCGGACCCTGCACGAGTTGATGACGCGCTACGACGAGGCGTCCGACGACCGCGGACGCGAGGCGGTCGGCCGCCAGATCGACCATGAGCTGAGCGGCCAGATGCTGCCCACCTGGCATCTGATGTGGCGCGGCGTGGAGCTGCTCCGCGAACTGCCGGAGGGCGCCCACGTCCCCGGCCGCTGGACCCTCGACCGGCGCTGGTTCTCCGAGTACGCCGAGTACCTGGACGCCGACGGCCGCCCGCAGGCCCGCCGCGACCAGGCCGTCCGAGCCGCCCGCCGCCTGGCCCGGCTGGAGGACGCGGTCACCCGCTACGAGGCGCAGCGCGCGTACGACGACCCGCTGGTGATGGCGGAGTACGAGCTGACCGGCGAGGCGTTCACGGGCACGGTCACGGCCAGGGACGAGGACCGCTTCGTCCCCGGCGACCGTCCCGGCTCCCAGGTGTGGCGTCCGACGATCACTCTCCGGACCGGCACCGACACCCGCGTCGGCCTCGCGGTCGGCACGGAGGTGAAGTCCCCCGCTCGGCCCGGCCAGGGAGCCCGGATCCTCGACGTACGACAAGAGGACGACGGCAGCCACACCGTGGTGCTCCAGCTCGAGGGCGGCTTCGCGAGGAAGCGCAAGCCCCCGGCGCCGTCCGGCACCCTCGCGGAGGCCGGCGAGGAGCTGACGTACACCACGCTCAACCCCACGGCCATGCCGTCCGCCCTGCCCGACGAGGAGAACACCCCCTGGACCCACGGCGGTCCGCCGCAGCCGTACGAGCCCACCGACGAGGACGCAGAGGAGACCTGGGAGTGACCGCCCTCCTTCCCGACACTGGGGAGCCCGAAGCCCTCACCCCCGGCGAACGCGCGGACCGGGCGGTCGCGGGGATCCTGACCAGCCTCGACACCGCGCCCGGCCGGGGCGTCGTCGTGGACTCCCCGCCCGGAGCCGGAAAGTCCACGCTGGTGGTGAAGGCCACCGGGCACCTGACGTCCGCCGGCCACCAGCTCATGATCGTCGCGCAGACCAACGAGCAGGTCGACGACCTGGTGGACCGCATCGCGCGGGAGCACCCCGGTCTGGCACTCGGCCGCCTCCATGCCAGTGGCCACGTCCTCCCGCCCCGCGTCACCCGGCACCCCAACGTGACCGGGAGCAACCAGGTGACGGACCTGCGTGACCTGCCCGTCGTGGTGTCCACCGCGAAGAAGTGGTCGTTCGTCACCCCGGACAAGTGCGCGCCGTGGCGGTGGGCCATCGTCGACGAGGCGTACCAGATGCGCTCGGACGGGCTGCTCGCGACGGCCCCGCTGTTCGCCCAGGACGACTCGCAGGTCCTGTTCGTCGGCGACCCCGGCCAGCTCGACCCCTTCGCCACCGTGGAGACCGACCGCTGGCACGGCCTGACCTGGGACCCCCTGCGCAACGCGGTCGACGTCACCCTCGCCCACAACCCCGACCTCCTCCGCCACCAGCTCCCCGTCTCCTGGCGCCTCCCGGAGACGGCGGCACCCCTGGTCGAGCGAGCCTTCTACCCCTTCTACCGGTTCGTCCCCGGTACGACGGCACCGGAGCGCGTCCTGTCGTACGCCAGCCTGTCCCACGGCTCCACCCCACTGGACGACGTCCTTGCCCGGGCCGCCGACTCCGGCTGGGGCCACCTGGAACTCCCCGCCCGCCACACCCTGGACCAGGACCCGGAGGTGGCGGACGCCCTCGCGGCGACGGCGGCCCGGCTGCTGGAGCGCGGCGCGCTGGTCAACGGGGAGCCCCTGACCGCGTCGCGCATCGCGATCGGCACGGCACGCACCGTGCAGGCGGACGCGGTCCGCTCCCGCCTCGCCGCCCGCGGCCTGACCGACATCACCGTGGACACCGCCAACCGCCTCCAGGGCCGCGAATTCGACGTCACCCTGGTCTGGCACCCGCTGTCCGGCCGCCAGGACGCCTCCGCCTTCCACCTGGAGACGGGCCGCCTGTGCGTCCTGCTGTCCCGACATCGCTTCGCGTGCGTCGTGGTGGCCCGCGCCGGCATCAGGGACCTGCTGGACCGGCATCCGCGGAGCAGTCCTGTGTACCTGGATGTGCCGCCGAAGTTTCCGGATGGGTGGCGGGCGCATCAGGTGGTTATGGGGTGGCTGCAGCGGGGGGAGCACCGGGTGCGGGCGACGTGATCATGGGACGAATGGGGTCATTGTCGGTGGCAGACTGTACGGTCCACGCAGACGTGGCGTGAGGGAGATATCCAGAACATGGCAGCAGTGATCGAGAACCCGATCATCAATTCGCCGTACGCTGAACCGGCCTGGCACTGGGAGCTGGACCAGCGCGGCCAGCCGACCGGCGAGCGGGTTGCCGGGCGCCGCCCGAGCGAGACCTGGATGCCCGTACCGCGTGCCAGGAAGGGACGCAAGACCGGCGCCGGCGTCCAGCACGAGCTGTTTCTCGACGGCATCCTGGAGGAGCGCAAAGGCCAGGACGTCATCGGCAACATCCGAGCCGAGGTCTCCCGCTGGCGCCAGGCCGGGTATCCGAACATCACGCCCACGACGCGTCGTCTTCTGGAGTACTGGACGGACGGTACCCGTGAGCGGAAGCTGTTCTTCGCCCAGGTGGAAGCCGTGGAGACCGCCATCTACCTGACCGAGGTGGGCACGAAGCTCGGCAAGACGTGGATCGGTGCCCACCTGGACGAGGCCAATCAGGAGCACAACGCCGGCCTGCCCAGAGTCGCCCTGAAGATGGCGACGGGCGCGGGCAAGACCGTGGTGATGGCGATGCTGATCGCCTGGAACACCCTCAACAAGGTCGCCGGCCCGCAGGACCGCCGGTTCGCCAAGCGCTTCCTCCTGGTGGCGCCCGGTGTGACCATCCGGGACCGGCTGCGCGTGCTGATGCCCTCCGACCCGAACAACTACTACAAGGAGCGGGACATCGTCCCCGCAGACCTGTGGGGTGCGCTCGGTCAGGCTCAGGTGGCGATCACCAACTACCACACGTTCATGCTCCGGACGACGCGGGAGGGTCAGGGACTCGCGTCCAAGACCAAGAAGCTGCTCCTGGCCAAGTCCAAGGACGACCCCTTCGTCGAGACGCCCCCCATGATGGTCAACCGGGTCCTGCGCGATCTTGGCGGGAGCAAGGGCGAGATCATCGTCTTCAACGACGAGGCTCACCACTGCTACCAGACTCGCGGGGCCGCCCTGGAGGGTGCCGTCACCCTGGACGAGCTGAAGGGGGAGGAGAAGAAGCAGGCCGAGGAGGAGAACAAGCACGCTCGTCAGTGGTTCGACGGACTGAACCACATCATGCGCAAGACCGGCATCAAGACCGTCTACGACCTCTCCGCGACCCCCTTCTACCTGAACGGCTCGGGCTACCCGGAGGGCACCCTCTTCCCGTGGGTGGTCAGCGACTTCGGACTCCTGGACGCCATCGAGTCGGGCCTCGTCAAGATCCCGCGTGTACCGGTGGACGACGACGCTGAACACAAGGACGTCTCGTACCTGAACCTGTGGGAGCACATCAGGGACAAGATGCCGACGCGCGCCCAGAAGCCGGAGACGCTCGCGGACAAGACGCTCCCCCCGGTATTGGAAGGTGCCGCCCACAGCCTGTACCGGAACTACGCGCAGGCGTTCGCGCGGTGGGAGGAGGAGACCCGGGGCACCGGATCCACGCCCCCGGTGTTCATCATCGTCTGCAACAACACGACGGTCTCGAAGTGGGTGTACGACCAGATCGCCGGACGTGAGCTCCCGGACGCCGACGGACTCGGCAAGCCGGGCATGCTGGAACACTTCTCCAACTACGACGCCCAGGGCCGCCGCTATGCCGTCCCGCGCACCATCCTGGTCGACTCGGCGCAGCTGGAGTCCGACAACCCCCAGCTCGACGCCCAGTTCAAGGCAGCGGCGGCCGAGGAACTGGAGGCGTTCAAGGAGGAGTACCGCACCCGGTTCCCGGACCGCGACGTGGAGGCGCTGAAGGACGCCGATCTGTTGCGCGAAGTCCTGAACACCGTCGGCAAGAAGGGCAAGCTCGGGCAGGACGTGCGGTGCGTGGTGTCCGTGTCCATGCTGACGGAGGGCTGGGACGCCAACACGGTCACGCACATCCTGGGCGTGCGTGCCTTCGGAAGCCACCTGCTGTGCGAACAGGTGGTGGGCCGCGGTCTGCGCCGCATCTCGTACTCGGTCAACGAGGAGGGGCTGCTGGAACCGGAGTACGCGGACGTCTACGGCATCCCATTCCAGTTCATCCAGACGGATCCGAACCGGGAGCTGAAGTCCAAGCCTCGACCGGAGCCGAAGCACGTCCGGGCCATGAGGGACCGGGAGGACCTGCGCATCACTTTCCCTTGCCTGGAGGGATACCGGGTGGAGGTGGAGGAGGCGCAGTTCTACGCGGACTTCACCGAGGCGGAGCCGTTCAAGGTCGACGAGGGCGTCGCCACGCGGGCCGATGTGGAGGGCATCGTCGGAGAGCAGGCCCGGCACACGCTGGTCGACGGCAGGGACATCCGCGTGCAGCAGGTCTCCTTCCAACTGGCCAAACACGCACTGGACTTGCTGGAGGATCCGAAACTTGGACGTAAGCCGTGGATGTTCCCGAACCTGGTACGGCTCGCCAAGGACTGGATCACACACTGCGTCGGCACTGACAACCAGCGTGCCCTGGCGATCATCTCCCAGGTCTCCGAGGAGCGGCAACGGGCGGCTGAGCTGTTCTTCGCCGCGCTGAACCGCCAGGAAGGCAACAACACGTCCAAGGTGCTGCCCATCTTCGCGCGCTATGCGCCGGAAGGCTCCACCGACAACGTGGACTTCTACACCACCAAGGCGGTCTACGAGGCCGACGAGGACAAGTCGCCGGTGAACTACGTCGTGCTCGACGGGATAGACGGCAACACGTGGGAGCAGATCCTGGCCACTCTGCTCGACGGCAACAAGAACGTGCAGTCGTACGTCAAGAACGACCACCTAGAGTTCGCGATCCCCTACCTCTTCGCGGGACGTACGCACCGGTACCTGCCCGACTTCATCGTCCGGCTCAAGCCCCGGGACGAGGACGACGAGCAGCGCCACCTGATCGTGGAGGTCTCGGGTTCGCGCAAGTCGGCCGGCAAGCGGGCGGTGAAGGCGGAGACCGCGCGGATGTGGTGCGCGGCCGTGAACAACCACGGCGGCTTCGGCAAGTGGGGCTATGTCGAGCTGTCTCAAAACCCGACCACGTTCAAGTCCGGCCTGGCGGCCGCGATCGAGTCGCTCTACGGCGACGGGGCGCTGACGGGGCTGTGCGAGGAAGGGCTCAAGAGCCTGGACAGGCTCAAGAGCGACGATGACGAAGCGGACTGGGGCGACGATGACTACCCCTGGGACGACGACCTGTTCAGCGCGGCGCGCGAGGCCGAGGGCGAATCCCGGCAGCGGCGGCAGCACGACGGCAACGACGACGAGGAAGGGAAGTAAGCACGATGGCCGCTCCCCGGAAGCGCAGTGCGAAGACCGCCGCGAACAGCACCAAGGCCGTAGAGGCCATAAAGCATGAGGAAACACGAGTGAACAACCCGACGGCGGACGCGTTCGACCTGGTCACGGAGGCAGTCGAGGCTGCCATGACCTGGCGTGGCAAGCGCGACTTCGCCAAGGACCCCCAGCTTGTCTGGAAGGGCAAGGACGAGCAGGACCGCGAGGACCTGGAGGTCCCGGCCCCCCCGATCTTCCGGCAGGAGCGGATCGAGCCGCGCTACCTCGTCAAGCAGCTGATGGACGAGACGAAGAGGCGGCGGGAGAGCGAGGGAAGTGAGAGCGCCCGGGAGGAACTCTCGCTCTTCGGTACCGAGTTCTTCGACGACGGCATCCCGGATGAGCTGGACAAGGTCGACTGGTACAACCACCAGATGAACTGGACCAACCGCATGATCCTGGGCGACTCGCTCCAGGTGATGGCGAGCCTCGCGGAGCGGGAGAATCTGCGAGGCAAGGTTCAGATGGTGTATATCGATCCGCCGTATGGGATCAAGTTCAACTCGAACTGGCAGGTATCTGCACGGTCGCGGGACGTAAAGGACGGGGCCCTCGCCTCAGCAACGAGGGAAGTGGAGCAACTCAAGGCCTTCCGCGATACGTGGGATTTGGGCATCAACTCATATCTAGCATATTTGAGGGATAGGCTGATTGCGGCGCGCGACCTGCTGTCGGCATCCGGCTCAGTATTCGTCCAAATCGGAGACGAGAACGTACACCTTGTGCGATGCCTCCTGGACGAAGTATTCGGAGGCGAGAATTTCGTCTCGCAAATCACATTCCTAAAGACCAGCAGCTCAACCAGTACATTCGGCGGCACCGCCGACTACATTATCTGGTACGCCAAGTCACGGCAAGACATGAAATTTCGCCAGCTCTTCCGAGAAAAAGCCACCGGCGGCGCAGGCGGTTCAGGGTACACGCGTGTACACCTAGCTGACGGGACCGTTCGGCCACTAACTAAGGCGGAGGTCGCAGATAACTCCACTCTCCCTCAGGGTGCCAGGATTTTCGCAGGCGATAATTTGACAAGTCAAAGCATGGGGCGCACCAAGGGAGAGGGTGCGGCATCTTGGTTCAGGGTAGAGATCGGGGGACGATCATTCGACCCCGGGCCTAAGGCCCGCTGGAAGACCAACGAGCCCGGTATGCAAAAATTGATCGCCGCAGGCCGCGTCGCCCCGACCAGCGGAAAGAATCTCTCTTACGTTCGTTATCTTGACGATTTTCCGGCCATGCCGTTGAGCGATGTCTGGACCGACACACTGGGGCAGAACCAATTCGGAGGCGACAAGGTATACGTCGTTCAAACTGCTCTTCCAGCTGTGACGCGATGCATGATCATGTGCACTGACCCGGGCGACCTGGTTCTCGACCCCACCTGCGGATCTGGAACAACCGCCTATGTAGCGGAGCAGTACGGGCGCCGCTGGATTACCATCGACTCTTCCCGTGTCGCTATCGCCCTTGCCCGCCACCGCATTATGGGCGCTCTGTACCCCTCATACCTCCTCGCCGACTCCCCCGAAGGAAAGTCCAAGGAAGCCGAACTCAGCCAGCAGCCGCTCGACCGCTCGCCCTCGAAGCACGACATCCGCCGTGGCTTCGTCTACGAGCGTGTTCCGCACATCACGCTGAAGTCGATCGCGAACAACCCCGACATCAAGGAGGGGATGACCCGCGACCAGATCGACAAGGCGATCAAGAAGCACGCCGAGTTCGAGACGCTGTACGACCGTCCCTACGAGAACAAGAAGGCCGTCCGCGTCGCCGGCCCCTTCACCGTCGAGTCGCTCTCGCCGCACCGCTCCGTCTCCTTCGACCAGGATGTCCCCGCCTCCGAGAAGGCCGCCGAGATGATGCCGTCCGGCGCCTCGTACGAGGAGACGATCCTGGAGCACGTCAAGAAGGCCGGCGTGCAGAACGGCTACCGGAACGAGCGGCTGGAGTTCGAGTCGGTCGAACCGGTGTCCGGGCGGATACTGACCGCCGTCGGCATCCGCAAGGACGCCGAGGAGGGGACACCGGCCCGCGTCGGTATCGCGCTCGGTCCCGAGTACGGAACCGTCGACTCCCTGTTCATCAAGAACGCGGCCCGTGAAGCGCTCCGGTTCGGCGAGATCGACCTTCTACTCATCCTCGGTTTCGCCTTCGACGCGAACGCGACCGAAGCGACCAACGAGATCAACCAGGAGCGAGGCGAGTTCTCCGTCATCCAGCAGCGTCAGGTCGGCAAGATGGCCGTGCTCAACGTGCGTATGAACCCGGACCTCGCCATGGGCGACGAACTCGCCAACACAGGCGCCGGAAACCTGTTCACAGTCTTCGGTGAGCCCGACATCGAGCTGACGGAGACGAGCGACGGCCAGCTCGTCGCCGAGATCAAGGGCCTTGACATCTACAACCCGACGACGGGTGACGTCCGCGCCGAAGGTCCTGACGACATCATGATGTGGTCCATCGACACGGACTACGACGCCGAGGCATTCATCGTGCGCCACGTCTACTTCTCGGGCGAGAACGGGAAGTCCACGGGGCTCAACCCGTACGAGCGGCTCGGCAAGACGCTCAAGGGCCAGATCGACGACGAGGCGCTGTCCACCCTCTTCACCACGAAGTCCCGCCCCTTCCCCAAGCCCGAGTCCGGACGCATCGCCGTCAAGGTCGTCAACTACTACGGCGACGAAGTCCTCAAAGCCATCGACATCTGACACCACCACCGGGTGGGGTGCGTACCGCCACGGCACGCACCCCACCCGCCACTGACCACGCCACACGAAAGCACCACGTCACCGCACCAGCACCAGCACAACAGCCAGTTTCGGGGGGAACAGTGCAGTTCACGGACGCCCAGCGCACCGCCATCGACACCCACGACGACAACCTCCTCATCGTCGCCTGCGCCGGTTCCGGCAAGACGGAGGTGATCTCGCAACGGATCGCCCGCCTGATCGGGCGGCCCGGTGTCCAGCCCAGGAACATCGTCGCCTTCACCTTCACCGAGAAGGCCGCAGGCGAGTTGAAGGAGCGTGTGCACACACGGATCCGCGAACTCCACGGCGAGGTGCACGGCCTCGCCGAGATGTACATCGGCACCATGCACGGCTACGCCCTCGACCTGCTGCACAGCCACGTGCCCGAGGCGTTCAAGTACAACGTCCTCAACGACGTGCAGACCCGCCTGATCATCGACAAGTACAGCACCCAGTCAGGGCTGACCACAACGAACGCGATCGTCCAGGGAACCCCGAAGCCCCTGCGGCGCTGGGTCAACTCCAAGCTGTACCAGCAGGTCATGTCGATCCTCCGGGAGGACGACGTGGATCTGGACGGGCTCCGCTCCGACGTGGCGGACGGGCTCGACAAGTACATGCGACTGCTCAGCGAACGCGCGTACTTCGACTACACAGCCATCCTCCACAACGCCGCGGTCCTGCTCAACGACGACAACGACGAGGGCGACGAGTCCGTCCTGAGCCTCCAGCGGCATGTCAAGGAGACCGTCAGGTACGTCGTCGTCGACGAGTACCAGGACACCAACCCGGTCCAGGAGCAGCTGATCCACGGACTCACCCGCCACGGGGCGAACCTCTGCGTGGTCGGTGACGACGACCAGACGATCTATCAGTGGCGCGGCAGTGCCGTCGAGAACATCCTCACGATCGAGAACCGCTACCCGGGCGTCCGCCGAGCCACGCTGAACGAGAACTTCCGCTCCAGCCCCGCCATCGTCGACCTCGCGCGTCGAGTCGTCGAGCAGATTCCGCCTGGCGAACGCCTCAATAAGGCGATGACAGCGGCGGGCCACCAGACCTTCGAGCGCGGCGACCTGCTGGCACTCGAATTCCCGGACACGGAGGCGGAGGCCAGCTGGCTCGTCGACCGCATCGAGCGGCTGCGCGGCGTGCCGTTCCAAGACCGGGAAGGCAGCGAGCCCCGGGGACTCGACTGGTCCGACTTCGCCGTCCTGTTCCGCTCCGTCAAGGCCGACGCCGGCCCGCTCGTCGAAGAACTCCGGCGCCGCGACATCCCGTATGTCATCAAGGGCCTGACCAAACTGTTCGAGACACCGGAGGTCCAGGCGGCCGTCAGCTGCTTCCGGTTCGTCGCGGGGGAGGCCGACGAGCAGGATGTGATCGACGCGTGGGTCGACGCCGGCGTCGGGCTCACGGAGGGCGATGTCCGCGCCGGACTCCCCGTGCTCACCGCGGCCATGCGGTGGGACGCGTCCAAGCCCTGGGACTCCACCACGCTCCAAGGCGTCTTCCTTGATTTCCTCGAAGCCGTCGAGCTGCGCGAGGAGCGCGTTCCGCGCGAGCGGGGTGAACTCGTCTACTACAACCTCGGTCGCTTCTCCACCGCGATCGGGGACTTCGAGCGCATCCACCTCACCAGCGAGCCCCAGCAGCGGTTCGACGCGTTCGCCAAGTGGGTCGAGCACCAGGCACCCGACTACTACGAGGAGTCCGACGGGGACAACGGCTACGCCCAGCCCAACGCCGTCGTCATCGCCACCGTCCACCAGGCCAAGGGCATGCAGTGGCCCGCCGTCTTCCTGCCCGCCCTGCGCAAGAACACATTCCCCGCCTCCGGCCGGGGCGGGCTCGGCGTCTTCCACGTGGTCGAGGAGGACCTCATCCCGGGCGCGGCCCGTTACCGGGGCACCGAGGCGGACGAGCGGCGCCTCTTCTACGTCGCCGTCACCCGCGCCCAGAAGTACCTGGCGCTCTCCTTCGCTCCCAGCGAGAAGCGCACTGGCAAGAAACGCTCGGACTTCTTCAACGAAGCCACGGGAGTCCACACGGTCCTGACCCGGGAGGTCGTCCCCTCCCCCGATGACCGACTGACACCGACCCCCAGGCGCGGCACCCCCGAGGTCGTCATGTCCTTCTCGGACCTGAAGTACCTCTTCGAATGCCCATACTCCTTCAAGCTCCGCCTGCTCTACGGCTTCGACTCGCCCCTGCAGAAGGAACTCGGCTATGGCAAGTCCCTGCACGACGTCATGGCCGAGATCCACAAACGTGCCATCGAGGGCGACATCGCCACCTCCGAGGAGGCGGAGGATCTCGTTGACCGCCACCTGAACCTCCCGTTCGCGAACAAGGCGGCGGCCGACCAGCTCCGCCCCGCCGCCGAAACGGCCGTGCGCCGCTACCTTGAGCGCCATGGCGCGACCCTGCACCAGACGCGGTACTCCGAGCAGCCCGTCGAGATCCACCCGGTCCCCGGCGTTACCGTGACCGGCCGCGTCGACCTGATCAAGCGGCTGGACACGAACGAGACGTCGGTCGTCGACTTCAAGTCCAGCGAACGCGCCCAGGCCGAGGACCTGACCCGTGACCAGTTGCACCTGTACGTGCTCGGATACCGAGAGCTGACCGGGCAGGACGCGGACGTCGTCGAGGTCCTCAACCTCGACAAGGCGGGACGCGACACCCGGGAGATGGTGGACCCCAAGGTCATGACCGACCTCGGCGAGCGGGTCACGGAGGCGGCGAATTCACTGCGCACCAACCGGCTGTCCCGCCTGGAGAACTGGTGCACCTCCTGTGCCGGCTGCGACTTCGCGGGCATCTGCCGTAGCCGCGAAGGCTGACGGGCACTCCGCTCCTTCCTGGCCCGTGCAAGGGCATGGGCCAGGAAGGATCGACCGTGAGCGGTGCATGGTCTCGTCTGCGTCCCTATCTGGCAGACACGGACGCTCGGCTACCGCTCACCTCCGAAGGGACGTCACGCCTCCGATACGAATCCCAGGAACTGCGACCACCCCTCGCGGCCAACAGCGAAGTGAGGACGCGACACGTCCTTGGAGTCCCGTACGCACACGGCCTGTTCGGTGACGGCGACCTCGACGCAGTCGTCGCCCGAGCTGCCGCTGTAGCTGGACTTGAACCAGGCCAGTTCCGACGTGCTCATAGCTCTCCTCGGAGTCGCTTCTGCAGACCCCGGGAGTCTTTGGGGTTCAGGGCCTGCGAGCGCAGTGTGTCATAGCGCTGACAGAGGAGGCTCACCTCTTTCGGGTCAGAGATCAACCGGCCGTTCTCCTGCCCTTCGGAGTACGCCAGCCGTTGCCCCTTCGGCGTCTCCAAAAGGCGCACGGGGCCGTCCATGCAGGCATGCAACTCCGCATCCGACGGCATGACTTGCAGTGTCACGTTGCGAGGCGCAGTACGTTCCAGCACGTAGTCCAGCTGGCGACGCTGCACGTCACGACCACCCAGCCTGCGCCGGAATACTGCCTCCTCCACGATGAAGTGGAAGGGAACAGTGGGCCGCTCCAGCAGCATCCTCTGCCGATCCAACCTAGCCGCCACCTGAGCCTCCAACTGCTCGTCGGTCAGTAGCGGAATGCGGTTCTCGAACAGGGCCCGCGCATACCCCTCCGACTGCAACAACCCCGGCACCAGCCGGCACTCGTACGTGCGCAGGCTCACCGCCACCCGCTCCAGCCGAGCCCACTGCCGGAACCAGGCCGCGAGCCCCACATCCCCGCGCCCCCGTGTCACGTACTTCGACGACTTCCGCAGCGCCCCCGTGTTCCCCAACGCCTCCTCTGAGCGCTCCACCAACGCCACATCGGGCATCCGCCGCCCCAACTCCACCGACTCCACCGTGTGCTTGGAGAAGCGCACCAGGTCCGCGAACTCGGTTCTGCTGTACCCCGCGAGTTCACGCAGTGCCTGCATGACCGCCCCGAACGTCCGCAGGCTGTCCGAGGGATCGGGCTCCCGGTCCGCCTCGCCGCCCGGCATGTCTTCGTCGTCCACCACACCGCCGCCGGTCATCCGCGGCCACCTCCGGTTCCGTACACGCGCTGTGCGCCGTCCCCCACCCGACGACACCCAGCGTGACGCATGAACCGCCGTACCGTCCACGAAATGTGCCCGTACGCTGACGCAGCGTACGGACCGCAGCTCTGGAACGCGCCGCCGCGGACCCGTCACCGTGGCCCCATGAGCGCAACCACACCCCAACTCACCACCACCGTACACACGTTCAACCAGCTCCTGTCGTCCACCCGCCGTGGAGCCCGGCTTGCCCGCCTTCTCGCCGCCGAGCAACTCCGCGCGTGGCCGGTGTCACCCGGCGTCACCGAGCACGCCGAGCAGATCGTGGCCGAACTCGCCGCCAACGCCGCCCTGCACGGTCGTGTCAACAGCCGCGACTTCCGGCTCACCCTCACCCTCGACACCGCGGCCGGCCAGCTCCGTATCGCCGTCACCGACGCCCGGGGCGAGCGCCTCCCGTCACCGCCTGCGGACTGCGGACCGTCCCCGGAGACAGAGTCCGGCCGTGGCCTCCTCCTGGTGACTGCCCTCGCAGACCGCTGGGGCGTCGAGCCGTACCCGCCCGGCGGCAAGACGGTCTGGGCTGAATGCGCCTGCGAGACCCCCGGCCCGGACACGCACAGCGGGCGGATCTGACCACGACGGCTGGGCACGGTTCACCCGGTGCGCGGCAGGCGGCTGAGCACAACCTTCCGTCCCGGTCGATGAGGTCAGGCCAGACGCCCAGGTGAGCCGTCGCCGCAGTCCGGTTCGACGAGGCTCTGGCAGGTGCTGACAGTGATCTCGCAGCCGATGGCGCGGACCGCAAACGGCTCCGAGCCCGGACAGGTAGGAGCTGTCGGGAAAACGCTCCTTAAATGGCGGCCTGAGTGGGAGACTTGGGACCTAACGACCGAAGGAGTTCAAGGCATGGCAACAGGTGCCCACGACGGACCGGTTCCGGAAACAGACGTGCGTGGGCAGCGAGTCCTCGACCTCCTCGATAAGGCAATCGACAGCCAGAGCCTACTAATACGCAAGAACATCGCCCGCGCCCGCCAGCGGAACCCAGAGGCGACGCCAGAACAGGTAATCCGCAATCTAGAGCGGATGTACGTCAGCGCCTTGACCGGAACGGGTGCGGCGGTTGGAGGAACTGCAGCCGCGCCCGGCGTCGGCACGGGAGTCGCACTGGCACTGTCGGCAGGCGAGGCTCTCTCGTCTCTTGAACTGAGCGCCCTCTTCGCGCTCTCGCTCGCCGAAGTCCACAGAGTCCCCATCGACGAGATCGAGCGCCGTCGAACGATCGTGATGGGAATCATGCTCGGCGGGAGCGGCTCAGCCACCATTACCAAAGTCGCCGAGCGTACGGGGCAACATTGGGGACGTCAGGTTGTCGCCAGGGTGCCCGTCGAGACGTTGCGCCAGATCAACAAGGTCTTGGGGAAGAACTTCATCACGAAGTACGGGACCAAGCAGGGAATCATCGTTCTCGGTCGAGTTGCACCCTTCGGTATCGGCGCTGTGATTGGTGGTGGCGCCAACGCTGCCATGGCCACTCTGGCCGTGAGGGCCGGTCGTCGCGCATTTGGCCCACCCCCGACGTCGTGGGATGGCTGACGCGCAGCACACCGCCAGAGTCCGAGAACCGCCTGACTGGCCCTCGGCGCATTGAAGGACGTCGGGTGCCTGCCCCGCCTCCGCCACCGCAGTCGGTTCCGGCACCTACACCGCCTGCGCAGAGCCTGAGGAGCGCCAACCAAGGAACTCGCACCTCACGAGCACGCACCCTTGGTACCAATGCCGTGCAGTTGGGCGTGGGGGTACAGCCGACGAGGTGCTGGCCGAGACCGGCAGGACACAACAGCGGATACGGGAGACATCAGCGCAACCAAGGGGGTGCTCGTGGGCGGTGGAAGGTTCAACCGGACGAGTTTGAAGTGCCGCAACTCCATCCAGGTCGACCAGGACGGCCGCGTGGTCGCCCACGACAGGCCGCTGAGTCATCTCCCTTGCCATGCCTCCGGTCAGCTCGCCGCACTCGTGTCGGTCGAGTGGGGGCCCGGACCTCGACGCAGCCGGCAGATTGCGAGCGGAGGCAAAGGACGCAGGCGTGACCGGCGAAAGAAGACCGAGTACCTCAAGCCCCCTGAGTGGCTACCGAATTATCGGGGTGAGCACCTGCCGACAATCGGCTTGCCCGCCAATGGGTGGTTCAGCGTCTGGTTCCCGGCCCACACGATGTGGGAGCACGAGCGGAAACTCTCCGGCTGGGTCGGAAGCGATCGATCGTTCCGATGGGACGGCCACGAGAAGTGTTGGACGGTTGCCGGCGCTCATTTCCCCCACATAAGCCGCGAGCTGCTCCGCAGGTACCCGAGCGTCCTCATCGGCCGTGAGTACAACCCGCGTGAAAGGTGCAACTCTTCCTGCCAGAACGCCCAGGGCTTTCTGTGCACGTGCTCCTGCCGTGCCAAGTACCACGGCCGTGGTAAATGGCGAAGCGGGTGGAGGACCCTCGGCGAGTTCAGCGGTCGGCGCGCGGGGAGGCCGTGGCACTGGATGGCCGTCACCGTTGCCAGCTGATCGCCTCGCACCCGCTCGCGGAGCGAGCCTGCGCAGGGCCGAGCCCCGCGCCCCGCTCCTGCCGACGGCTCGTTCACCACCTGCGCGACCTTCTGGGCGGGGCGGAGAGTGACTCCCGTCCGTCAGACGGCGACCACATGCACGTCCGTCGGCGCGAGGACCGTCAGGTAGGCGCGGATGTCCCCCGGGTCGGTGGTGAAGATCACCGCGCTGCCGTGCCGGGCCGCTGCCAGGGCCACCCAGGCGTCCACCACGTCCGGCCTCTTCTTCGTCGGCAGGGCCGCCCGCCCCAGCGCCGTACCGATGCGCCGCCAGTCCGCGAGGTCCGGGCCGGTCGCACAGGCCAGACACTCCGGACGGCCCGCCTTCGTCTCACGCATGGGCGGCTCGGACGTACGGGCCTGAGGGACCGTGCAGTCCTTCAGGACGCCGGACAGGGCGTGCACCAGCGCCGGCTGGGGGCGCCACACCTGGGCGAGGACCGGTCCGAGCACCAGTGCCCGGTGCGGGACCGTGCGCAGTCCCTCGTGCAGAGCCACCGCCTTCGCTTTGCGGTCGGCGAGTGCGATGAGCATGCCGGTGTCGTAGACCGGCACCCGTGCGCTCACGCGGCGTGTCCCGGACGGCGGCCTTGCCGGTCCCGGCCGTGTACGAGCCCCAGGGCCTCCTCGACCTCGCGGCGTTCCTGCTCCGTCAGCTCAGCGGCCGGTTCCGGGGCAGGTTCGGCGGGCAGCCCGTCCGCTGCCCGCTCTGCCCGGGCGATGAGTGCGTCCACCTCGGCGAACTGTTCCTCTATGGCATCGCTCTCGGCCATCTGGCGCGTTGCGGCATGCACCAGGTAGGCCGAGACGTCCATGCCCGCCCGTTCCGCATGCTGCCTGATGCGTTCGGCCTGGTCTTGCTCCAAGCTGATGCTGATGCGCGTCTTCGCCACAAGGGCATCGTAATACGCGTATGACGACAGCGCGAGTGCGGTCGGTCGAAGGTGGGCAAGCGGGCACGTCTCCTCCCCCGTTATCTTTTTCGCGGTCCTGCAAGAGGGCCGCTGGCCTCCGGGCCCGGCATGACTGTTGCCCCCTGTCGAGCGAATGACCTGGGGGGTGGTGTCACCGGGTCCTGGCGAGCGCCTTCGCGTCGTACAGGGCCTGCTTGACGGGGTCGTCGCCGGAGCGGACGCGTACGGCGGAGCGCTCACGGCGGTCGACGGTGAGGACCGTGGCGGGCAGCCGCAGGTACTTCAGGGCCTGCGGCAAACGGGTGTCGTGGGTGAAGACGACGACCTGGCGGTGCTCGGCGAGGAGTGCGAGGACGCGGGCGAGGCCGTCCACCTTGGCGGGGTCCATGGACTGCACCGGGTCGTCGATGACGAGGAACCGGAAGGGGTTCTCCGGGAGGAAGGTGCGCGGGAGGAAGAGGGACAGGGCGAGGGAGTACAGTTCCCCCTGGCTCATCACGCCGAGCGCTGGGGCGTCGATGTCATCGACGGTCACGTCGAGGGCGACCTTGCGCTGGGTTGCGGAGCCGCTGAGGCGGACTGGGCCGAGGGCGACGTTGCTCTGCTGGCGCAGGTTGGACCAGATGCGCTGGGCGTCCTCGGCGATGGGCCGCATCCGGTCGGCGCGGACCTCGTCGTGGGTGTCCCTGAGCCATTTCTGGGCGGCCTTGACGCGAGCCAGGTCGGGGGCCGCCTGCTCGGCCGCGTGGGCCTTGTCCAGCCAGGCGGCGAGCACCTGCGCGACGTCGCGCCAGGTGTCGTCCTGGTCGGCGAGGCGCGCCGCGGCCTCCTGGCGGGTGACCCGTGCGGCGTCGGCGGCAGTCCGTGCGGCGTTCTCGGCAGCGGACGCCAGCACGGCCGGGTCGGAGACGGTGCGGCACCGCAGCCAGTCGTCCCAGGCAGCGGCGATCTCGGACGGCAGCCAGTCGGGGGGCGGGACGGCCAGGTCGCGGACGGCCTGCGCGGCCGCGTTGAGTTCCCTGCGGGTGGTGAGGACCTGCTCGGCCTCAGCGCGCAGCCGGAGTTCCTGCTCGGCGGCGTCGCGTGCCCATTCCTCATCGAGGCGGGCCGTGCCGCCGCACACCGGGCAGGTGTCGAGGGCGGGGTGGGCGCGGTGGTGGGCGAGCGCGCGGGCGAGGAGTTCGGCGCGGCGCAGCGCGTCCTCGGCGGACGTGCCCCGAAGGTCCTCGGCGGAGGCGATGGCTTCGCGCAGCCGGGCCACGGCCGTGGTGACCGCCTCGGTGTCGGGTCCGGTCAGGGTGGAGCGGCGGCGCAGGTCGAACAGGAGGGCCTTGTCCACCGGGCCGGTCCCGGCGGCCAGTTCGGCCGCCCGCGCGAGGTCCGGGCGCCGCCCGCTCAGTGCGGTGTGGGCTGCCCGGGCGCGGGGGTCGTCGGTGCTGTCCAGGAGGGTGAGCAGGGCGGGCAGTTCGGCCTTGGCCGCCTTGGCGGGTGCCTCGTACTCGCGGGCCAGCTCGCGCAACTGCTTGTCGGCGGCGGCAAGTTGCTCCAGCCCGAGGATGGAGGCGACGGCGTCGTACATCTCGCTGGGCTTGCCGCCAATCACCTGGCCGAGCTCGGAGTACGACAGGAAGGGGCGGTAGGTCGCCAGGTCCTCCTGCCAGCCAAGGTCCGGAAGCGGGACGGGGTCGTGGCCGGACTGGTCGAGTTCGGCGGTGGAGTCGGCGACGTCGTCCCCGTGCCAGGTGCGCAGCAAGGTGGCCGGCTCCGGATCGCCGTCGAGGCGCAACTCCACGGCGACCTGGGGTTCCTCACCGTGGTGGAGGTTGCGCCAGCTCTTGCGCCAGATGTCGCTGCGGCCGCGCCAGCGGGCGTTGTCGCCGGTCAGCGCGATCTCGACAGCCTCCGCGAAGCTCGACTTGCCGGAGCCGTTGCGGCCGGTGACCAGGGTGAGTCCCGGGCCGGGGGTGAGGGGGAGGCGTGCGGTACGGCCGATGCCGCGGAAGCCGCTGACCGTGACGGACTGCAGGTAGGCGCCCGGCATTCGGCCGCGCGCCCCGCCGTCGCCCTGGAAGGCGGTGAGCAGGAGGGCTCGGGTGTCCTCATCGAGGTCCGAGCCGACGAGCCGCCCGGTGATGAGACTGGCAAGGGTGCTGGCCGACGGCTCCTGGGCGGGCGGCCCTGTGGGAGACGGGTCCGGGGCGGGATCGGCAGGTACGGGCATGACGGGACTCCCGTGGAGGCGACGACTGCGGAGCGTACGGCCGGACAGGCCGACGGCAACTGAACGACAGAGGGACACACGGGAGCAGCGTTGTAACGCGGGGCCGTGAGACCTGAGTTGTGGACGACCATAGCCCACAGAGACCCAATAATGGAACACTTTGGAATTTTATGGAGATCATTGGGCTCGGGGCCGGGATGTGACACCCCGCCCCGGCCCCCGCGCTCACAGACGCCACTCCTCGAAGAGCACCCCCAGCAGCTCCTCCTGCCTGGCCTTCAGCACCTCGGGAGTCCACTCGACGTGCTGGAGTACCTGGCTGGTCAGCGCGAAGGGGACCACTCCCCCGCGGCCGGTGAAGTACTTGGCCTTCTTGGCGGCGAAGTCGTAGTTCTGGGCCGCCGAGTTCTTGGCGCGGTTCAGCAGCACCAGGTTTCCCAGGCGGTGTGTCCACTGGGCACGCTGCTCCTCGTCGAACAGCCCGCCCCACTGCGAATCGGCCTTCGGGTTCTGCGGCAGCACGTGCTCCACGGTGATGAGCGGGTGGTCGTAAGTCACTCCCTGCCCACGGGCCAGCAGCTCGTCGAGCCGGAGCAGCACGTACTTGCGGATCTTGCCGACCAGATAGAGATCGCCGTCGAGTCTCGCCCGGGTCTCGGCCTTCTCGTCGTCCCTCAGTTCGAGGGCCGGGGAGGCGAGGCCCTGCCCTTCGTCGAGCTGCCGAAGCAGCTCGGCGTAGCGTGTGACGCGGGGAGTCGTGTAGACGCGACGGACGAACATGCTGGCCGACAGCCGCTCCAAGGCCCGCATGAACGTGTCGAGCCATGCCGGGTCGTCCTCGTGGTGGCGCAGCGCCCAGAGAGCGGTGGGCCGCCAGTCGTAGTTGTCGACCTGCTGGAGCCTCCTGAACCAGGCGTTGACCGCCTCCGCACCCGAAGCGGACTCATAACGCGCTTCACGGATCTGGGCATAAGCCTCGGCATACGGCCGGACGACGTCATGGACGAAGACCTCGCCCCTGCCGGGGAGGTAGCGGCTGAGTACCTGCTCAGGGAACTCCTTGAGCAGCTAGGCGGCTCGCTCTGGTGGCAGACGACTTGCCTGGAGCTGTTCCCCGATGGGTGCTCCCTTCAGGATCCGTCCGAGCCGCAGAGTCCTACCGTGAGGCGGCAGCGCGCATACTCCGCGATGTAGTCGGCGCGATGCAGGTGCGCGCGGGCGCTGTTGAAGGATGCCGCTGGGCTCAGGTGCCTGTGCCCGTAGGCCGGAGCCGTCGAGAGGCACACGTGTTCATCTTTCGTCTCGCTGCGACTGGTGCTCCGCCGGAGCATCTGCCCTCGAGGGGAGCGACACGCTGGGCGGGGCCGGAGCAGTGGCAGGAGTTGTGCACACTGTGCGATCTGCCAGATGTGGATGTGCTGTTGACGGGATACCTGGAGGGCTGGATCCCGGACGGGCGGATCACGTTGGGGCCTTGAGTCCTGGCACCTCGGCGCCCGCTGTCACGCTGCCCTGGCGATCGTGGTGGCGGTCTCCTGCAGGGCCGTGGCAATCGCTGGCATGTCCTGTTCACGCAGACGTACGGCGGGTGCGTACACGGAGATCGCGGCGAGCGGTTCCCCGATGCGGTTGCGGATGGCCACGCCTACGCCGTGCAGGTCGTGTGCACTTTCCTCGAGGTCTGCCGCCCATCCCCGGGCTCTAACTTCCTCCAACTCCACCTCAAGCAGTGGCCACTCAGTGATGCTTCCTGCCGCCGTGGCAGGAAGCGCGGCCGGGAGTGTCGCGCGTACATCTGCCGGGTCGCGCAGTGCGAGCAAAGCCTTGCCCGCCGCTGTTACGTGGGCGGGGAGCTCCTGTCCGAGCGGAACGCTGACGCGCAGGACATGCCGGCACTCGACTCCGTCGAGTAGTCGGACGACGGCCGCATCCAGGGAGTACAGGCACACCGTTTCCTGCAGCTTCTCGGAGAGCTCCTCCAGGGGTCTGCGCGCCTGTCGTCGGACGTCCAGCTGGGCGATCGCGGCCAGTCCCATGCGTACGAGCTGCGGACCCGCTGAGTATCCGTGCTGGCCAGGATCGTGACGCAGGAAACCCGTGCGCTGCAGGGTGACCAGGATGCGGTGTGCAGTGGAACGTGAGATTCCGAGCTCCCGGGCGGTTTCTGTAACACCGATTTCCCCCCGGTCATACGCCAGGACGAGAACATCCAGGGCCTTCGTCACCGACGCCAAGGCCTCTGTCGCCGACAGCTGCTTGCCATCCACCATGAAGGAACCTTAACGCTCAAACGTTCCCGGACACCGGGAGCTGCGACAGAATCCACACGTCAGGATTCTGTGATGGCACGTCTCACAGTTCCGGTGCGGCATCGCACGAACCCGGCGAGCCAACTCTGCGCCAAGACAGGTCGAGTCCTGCGATAACCCCGACCGGACTTGCCGTGCTTGAGCGCACTGTTGACCGTTTGATAGCGCCTCACAGGAACTGCGTGCGTGCCACAGTGTGCCGTCCCTACACTGGCAGCGACCTTCCTTAGGAGTTCGCTATGGCGGGATACCGGACCAGCGCACCTGCGTCAGACAAGGGTGTCTACATCGGCCAGGCCCGGCATGCCGTGAAGGAGCTGATCACTTCACTGCGCGGCGAGTTGGCGACACTGGAAGCTGTGTACGCGATGATGTGCCAGGGCGCCGAATCCACCGATGGCCGCGAAGAGCCGCCGGACACTGGCGAGGACACGGAAACCGCCCAGCCTTCCCGGGAGGGTCCGTCTGAAGTTTCTGTCGCCGACGAGGATCCTTCGTCCGAAGATGCGCGCCCGGGGATTGGCACTCGGACCCTGGGGCCACCGCGTAATGGAAGCATGCGCGATGCGATCCTCACACTCCTGTGCGCTGCTCAAGAGGCAATGTCCATCACCGATATCGCGGCGGCGGTGCGCCCGGGAGCGGACGCGACGGTCCGCTCATCCGTAGGAAAAACCCTCAACCGCATGAAGCAACTTGGCGAGGTGGAAAACGTAGCACCGGGAATGTTCCGGGCCGTGCTGTCATCCCAGGCTGCTTGATCCACCCGAGAACGACCCTAACCCAACAAGCAGGCCTCCCTCGATTAGCGGTCGAGGGAGGCCGCCAAACACGCGAACGGACGCTTCTCCTAGCAGGGTTCCGGTCCGTCGCGCACGTTCACTCTAGCGCCCCCACGGGTGGCGCTATAGGGCGTCTACGCCATTCCGCACTTGAGCGTGCACGACCGACCTCAAAGAGGCAATTGGGGATCAGTCATGAGCACATTGGGTCGTATTCGATCCGGGCCAGAGCGCCAGGTCCAGGGCACGCTCCAGTCGGCAGACCGTCAGCACATCCGGCCAGGTGGCGCCCGCCAGCAGATCCCCGATGGTCTGTCTGCCGACGTGGCTCTGGGCGGCCAGGGCACGCAGCGAGAGCTCCGGCCTCTCACGCAGGGCGGCGGCGAGGCGGCGGGCAATCGTCTGGACCACCGCCGCGGCGGGCTCCCCGGTGATCCGGGCATCCGGCCACTTCTCCGGATCGACGGCGTAGCTCCATGGCGGCGCCGTGCGCGCTCGGCCTCCGGTCATAAAGATGCGTTCCTTCAGATCGTGATCGACATTGACACCAGTGGCCGGTTAACCGGCCACCTGTCATGGGCCTTGCGCCTGGAGGTCGCTGTGTCGAATCGCCTGCTGGCCTACGCACCGAAGGTGGAGACGGTGCCGCCCGCCCAGTGGCGCCGCATCGCTCCGGTCGTCCGCTCGCTGGGATTCATGGCCGTCGCAGCGGGACCCTACGGCCCAGACGTGGTCATGACGCCGCTCGCACGGCTGGTCGCCTGGGTCGAGGCCCAGGGCCTCCCGCTCGAACCCTCGGTGATCCTTGACCAGAGCACCGTCGAACGGTTCATCCTCGTCGGCTGCCGGGACATGGCCGCCAACAGTCGCCGAACCTGCAGCAGCCAGCTGCCCCGGGCCTCCGAAGCGCTCCTGTTGGACCAGCTCGGACAGCATCCGCCGATCCGGCTGAAGGCCACCGCCGCCCCAGTGGCCCCCTACCCGCCGGCGGAAATCGCCTACTGGCTGATCTGGGCGCAGAGCCTGCCCACCCCCGCCCAGCGGCGCAACGCCTGTCTTCTGTTCTGTCTCGGCGTCGGTTGCGGGCTCGCCGTTGAGGATCTTGTGTACGTTCAGGGGCGGGACATCCTCGCGGGCCCCACCGGCCGGGCACTGGTCAAGGTGCACGGGCGCCGTCCGCGCACTGTCGTATGCCGGTACGCCTACGAGGAACTGCTGCTGGCGGAAGCCGCCCACATCCCGGCAGACGCGTACGCCTTTCGGCCGGACTGGCAGGACCGCACCAGCAAGCACATCGCATCGGACTGGCTGGCCAGGTACCCGCGGATCATCGGCCGTTCTGACGGTGCAGTGCTGCAGACCCAGCGGCTGCGTACGACCTGGCTCGTCGAACTGCTGAATGCAGGTATTCCGCTGAAGGTGATCCTCAAAGCGTCGGGACTCGGGACCCTGCACAGCCTCTCGCGCTACCTCGTCTTCCTCCACGACGTGCCCGAAGCGGAGGCATCCGATCTGTTGCGGGGGGCGGCATGAGCAGGAAGAAGCCGGAGGACAAACCTTGCCGGCGTACCGGCCTCGCTTTACGCCCTGCACCGCAGGCCCCCGGCCGTACCCTCAGCGACCGCGTTGTGAGCCAGGTCTTCGACCTCGTGCGCCACAGCGGAGCACTGGAACGCCTTCCCTCCAACGAGCACCGGCCAGGCCCGAAGGGCTTCCCGTTCCGCACAGTGCTGATCGGCCTGATCCTGTCGCAGTACATGGGAAAGAGCGCGAACATCAACGACGCATGGGAGACGCTCTTCTTCGCCTTGTCTCCAGGGTCCAAAGCCCTCCTTGACGTCCCCGACGTCAACCTGCACATCCCCGAGGGCGCAACCCGAGAAGAGATCGACCGCGTCGCACACCACCAGTACGCGACGTCGAAGCGCGTCTACCGGTCCTGGGCCTCGATGACCCGGCGCCTCGACCCGGCACCACACGACCGCCGCAAGCGGCTGTCGCTCAGCGAGGCCAAGAAGATCCGACGGAAGTGGAATGCCCGCGCCAACCAGGACACCGTGCGCAATCTGGAGGCCATCGCCCAGGATCTGATCCTCGCTCCGGTCATGGCTTCCTACCGGCGCGGCGACTTCGCTCAGTGGCCTGGCCACGTCGCGGTCGACGACACTCCGGTTCCGGTCTGGGGCAAAGAGCCGGACTACCACCAGGACCGGGCCTCGCTTGAGATCACCGCCGGGATGTACGTGAAGGGAGGAACGCAGAAGAAGTCGGGGCCCAGCGACAAAGCTGCGGCCTCCACGAACACTGGCACCCGGCGCGGCACGGCGAACAAGCCGGCGACTCGCAAGACCAAGTCGGCTCGGGAGAAGAAGGCCAAGACGCTGGAGAAGAGAGAGTTCCGCTACGCCATGATGGCCGCGTTCCCAGGCCATGGCCATGGCGACCTCGCCGGCGCCTACCCCGCGGTCTGCCTCGGCATGATCCTGCACACCCCGGGCACCGAACCCGGACCGGCCGCCCTGCGCGCCATCCAGCCGGCATTCGAACGAGGCCTGGTCAAAGACCTGTTCTGCGCCGACCGAGGCATCACCCAGGCCAAGCCTCACAACCTGCATCTGCAGCTGCTCAAACTCGGCCTCAACGCGGTGAAGCACTACAACGACGACAAGGTCGACCGGCAGGGAGAGTTCCGCGGCATGCAGCTGGTCGGCGGCGAGTTCTACTGCCCGCTGATGCCCACCCCGTTGATCACCGCGGGCGCCACATACATCGACAGCCGCACGGACGAGGACCGCGCCCACGCACTCAACCTGATCCGGTCCCGGAAGGACTACCAGACCAAGATCAAGGAGTACGGGCCCGCCGGGGACCAGCGTCGACAGCGCCCCGCCCTCGGGTCCCACGCCACGGTCACCTGCTACCGCCGGCCCCAGCCACGCCCGTCCACCGTCGTCGACCTCGACGCCCCCACTGTCCGTACCCCCGCAGCCCTGCCCACCATCCCCAGGCCCAAGCGGGACACCCCCGTCTACCCTGACATCTGCAGGGGGAAGAGCATCACCGTCCCGGGCACCGTGTTGGCGAAGTGGCGGCAGAAATACCCCCTGTTCACCCCTCTGTGGCAGGAAGCCTGGTCCGGACTGCGCAGTCAAAATGAGGGCGGCAACGGCAACCTCAAGAAGTCCGCCCTCGACAGCATCGACAATCCCCAGCTCCGCCTGCCGCACGGACGCGTCGCACAGACCCTGCTCAATGCCGTCATCATCTTCGTGGCGAACCTCAGAGCCATCCGACGGTTCCTCCGCGACCAGGGCATCCAGCCCCGCAAGGCCAGCACGCAGAGCGCCGCAACCCAACCCGGTGAGCCCTCCGACCCGCCCCTGGCGCGACCGCTTCCGACCGAGGAGGTCGAGCCTCCGCCACGCGAGTGACGCACCTCCGCCGCGCTCCGCCCCCTGAAAACCGCACATGCCTGCGCCACGGCTACCAGCCGTCGCGCAGGCATGTCCTGTTCCCGCAGGTGAGAGGCGCAGTACCTGGACCGCCACCGCCTCACCCCCTCACCGAGCCGACCACGAGGCCTGAAGGCCCCAGAAACGACGAAATACCGGTGAGTCACATGACTCGACCGGTAATTCGTGAACGCTTCGGGACGATCTCGTGAACGTCCCGCGATGGTGTCCGAGGGGGGACTTGAACCCCCACGCCCGATAAAGGGCACTAGCACCTCAAGCTAGCGCGTCTGCCATTCCGCCACCCGGACTAGGTGTCTGCCGCCTGACCGGGGGTGTTCCCCGTGGCGACATGGACAACAATACCAAGGTTTCGGGGTGCGTTTCACCTGCGTATCCGCCCCGGGAGCGGCCCCGTGGGGCGCGACGGGATCATCCCCCTCGGGCCAGTTCCGCGGCGCGGCTCGCGGCGGTGTCCATGGTGGCGGCCTGTTCGAGCAGGGGGTGGGCGCGCTCGTCGAGGATCGTGCGGCCGCGGGCCGCGTTGTGGCCGTCGAGGCGCACGACCAGCGGTCGGGTGAGCCGGACGGTGTCCAGGGCCTGGACGATGCCCTCGGCGACGGTGTCGCACGCGGTGATCCCGCCGAAGACGTTGACGAGGACCGACCGCACGGACGGGTCGGAGAGGACGACGGACAGCGCGTCGGCCGTGAGCCGTGGGGAAGCCCCGTCTCCGATGTCCAGGAAGTTGGCGGGGCGGGCGCCGCGGTCGGCGATCATGTCCAGTGTGGACATGACCAGGCCGGCGCCGTTGCCGATGACGCCGACCTCGCCGTCCAGCCTGACGTAGGTGAGGCCGCGGGCCGCGGCCGCCGCCTCCAGCGGGTCGTCGTGCTCGGCGTGCTCCACCCCCCAGCGGGCCTGGCGGAACCGGGCGTTGCCGTCGAGGGTGATCCTGCCGTCGAGTGCGACGATCCAGCCCTGCCTCGTGCGTACCAGCGGGTCGACCTCCACCAGCAGGGCGTCCTCGCGGACCAGGACCCGCCAGAGCCGGACCAGGGTGTCCACGGCCTGCGGCGGCAGGCCCGCCGCCGCGGCGATCCCGGCCGCCTTCGACGAGGTGACGCCCTCGGCCGGGTCGACGGGGACGCGCGCCACCGCCTCGGGACGGCTGGCGCCCGCTTCCTCGGCCTCCGCGCCGCCCCGAGCCGAGGCGATGGCGAGGAAGCCGCCCGTCGAACGGTCGAGGACGTAGGAGAAGCGGAACTCCTCGGCGGCGTCGACCGGTTCGGCCACCATCACCGTGCGGACCCGGTGGCCCTTGATGTCCATACCGAGGATCTGGCGGGCCGTCAGTTCGGTGGCCGCGGGGTCGGCGGCGAGTTTCACTCCGCCCGCCCTGCCCCGCCCGCCCGTCTTCACCTGGGCCTTGACGACGACCCGGCCGCCGAGCCTGCGGGCGACCTCCCGGGCCCTCTTGGGGGAGTCGGTGACCTCGGCCCGTGGCACCAAGATGCCGTACTCCTCGAAGAGTTGCCTTGCCTGGTGTTCGTAGAGGTCCATTCCGGCTCCCCCGCGGGACGGCTCCTGGCTGGAAAGTGCTGCGCAACCCCTGGACACCTTGGACGGGATGCGGGATAACAAACTTCATACAGTATTCGTCGACTGTATGCAATGAGCAGGTCGGCGAGCAGATCGAGTCCGGGAGCGGCCGGTGGTGGGCGCGGGCCGTCCCTGGACCGTACGCGCCACCGCACAGGCCGCACCGGACCCGCCCCGCGCCGTACCGGCGCTGTTCCGCAAGACTCCGGGCCGATCGAACGCCCGGCGCATCGTCCCCGATCCCCACCGACACGGCGAGGAGATGGCCAGACATGACCGCGGATCCCCTATCGACCAGAAGTACGCCGGGCGACGCCCGCACAGCGCACGGCTCGTATCGCGAAGTGACCGACTCCCGGGGGCGGGTCTACCGCATCGGTGAGACCGACGTCGACATCATGGGGCGTCGCCGCAGGTGGATGGTCATCCTCCCCTGGGTGGGCATGATGGGCATCAGCTCCGCCGAGTACGCGTTCACCTCGGCGGAGGAGACGCTCCACAAGGCCCACCTGTGGAGCAGTGGGCACATCTTCTGGCTGATGGGCGTCTGGGTGTTCTTCCAGGCGGCCGTGGCCTTCCCGGCCGGACAACTGCGGGAGAGCGGCAGGCTGCCCGCCCGTTCGGCCATGCTGCTCGGCGCGGTCGGCACACTGCTGGGCTATCTGTCGCTGGCGTACGCGCCGCACGTGATCGTGGCGTACTTCGGCTTCGGCATGTGCAGCGGCATCGGCGCCGGTCTGGTGTACGCGACCTGCGTGAACATGGTCGGCAAGTGGTATCCGGAGCGCAAGGGCGGCAAGACGGGCTTCGTCAACGGCGGATTCGCCTACGGCTCCGTGCCGTTCGTGTTCCTGTTCACCTCGTTCATGGACCTGAGCAACTACCGGACGGTGCTCGCCTGCGTCGGTGCCGGACTGTGTCTCATGGTGGCGACGGCCGGCTGGTTCTTCCGGGACCCCCCGAAGAACTGGTGGCCCGCTCACGTCGACCCGCTGAAGCAGACCGACGACCCGAAGATCCGCCGGGCGCTGGCGAAGAACCCGCCGGCGGTCAAGCAGTACACCCCGGGCGAGGCCGCCCGTACGCCCGTCATGTGGATGATGTGGTTCTGTCTGCTGTGCACGGCCGGCATCAACATCTTCGGCATCGCCTTCCAGGTGCCGTTCGGCAAGGACATGGGGTTCGCGGGCGGGATCGTGGCGACCGCGATGTCCCTGAAGGCGATCGTCAACGGCACCGGGCGCGGTGTCATCGGCTGGATCTCCGACCAGTGCGGGCGGCGCAGCACCCTGATCATCGTGTGTCTGGTGCTCGGCACGGCGCAGTTCGGTGTGCTGGTGTCCGGGCAGATGGGCAGCATGCCGTTCTTCCTGTTCTGCTCCATGGTGTCCGGGTTCGGCGGCGGAGCGATCTTCCCGCTGTTCGCGGCCATGACGGCCGACTACTTCGGGGAGAACCACAACGCCGCCAACTACGGCATCGTCTACAGCTCGAAGCTGATCTCCGGGCTCGTCGGTTCGGGTCTCGGGGCGGTCGTCGTCGCTGCGTGGGACTACAAGGGCGCGTTCGTCCTGGCGGGTTCGATCGGGCTGGCCTCCGCGGTGCTGGCGCTGTTCCTGAAGGCTCCGGGCAGGCCGCAGCCCCGGCGCGGCATCGCCGCCAACCCCCGTCCCCTGGGCGAGGACATGGCGTGAGCGCGTGAACCGCGTGCCGAGGGCCTCCCCGTGGATCTCCGGGGAGGCCCTCGGCGGGTGTGCGTTACTTGCGGCGCAGCGCGGCCATGTTCCGGCAGCCGATCCGCGCGTGCTCCAGCGACTGGCCCGGGTCGGTGGAGCTCGGGGCGTTGTCCTGCTCGACCATCGGGTTGTGGTAGTTCGGACTGCCGACCCGGGAGAAGAAGGTGGTGTAGTCGATGACGCCGGTGCCGAACGGGACCATGTCGTAGCCCTGTCCGTTGGTGTTGTTGATGACGCCGTCCTTGGCGTGGAACAGCGGGTAGCGCTTGTCGTGGCGGGTGACCAGGCCGGCCGGGTCGAAGATGTTCTGCCGGGTGGCGCCGTCGTGGTCGGTGTAGGTCCGGAACTTGTACTGGGCCACGTGCGCCCAGAAGATGTCCATCTCCAGCCAGATCAGCTTGGGGTCGGTGATGGACAGGAAGTACTCCAGCTTGCGGATGCCGGAGCTGCGGGTCGGGCGGCCCTGGGCGTCGAGCGGGCCGCCGTCGAGCAGGAAGCCGTAGGCCGCGTCGTGGTTGTGGGTGTAGAGCTTGATCCCGGCTCTGCGGGCGATCTCGCCGAGGACGTGCCACTTCTCGGCGGCGACGTCCCAGTCGGCCTTGTAGTTGCTGCCCGTGGGGTCGTTGCCGGTCCCCATGTGCTGCATGCCGAGGATGTTGGCGATCTCCAGGTGCTTCTTGAAGGTGTCCAGGTCCGCGGTGGTCAGCGGCCACGAGCCCGGGATGAAGCCGTGGTTGCCCTGCGCCCGCAGCCCGTACTCGTCCAGCCAGCCGCGCAGCAGCCGGGCGCCCTCGACGGACTCCAGGTTGGCGCCGCCGGGGGCGTTGGCGTGCTGGCCGTAGCCCGCGAACTCGACCTGCCGGTAGCCGAATCGGGCCAGTTGCTCGAACACGGCACGGAAGCCGGAGGGCAGGCTGGTGGAGAACGGGTCGCGGCCGGTGGCGTCGCGCACCGTGTAGAGGATGATGCCGCGCTTGTCCTCGGGGACGAGCAGGTGGCCCTTGGCCTTGCCGTTGGACTCGGCGGGGGCCGCCTGCACGGGGGCCGCGCCGAGGACGGGAGCGGCGATCGCCCCGGCCGCGACGGCGGTGCAGGTGCTGAGGAAGCCGCGGCGGCCGATGCCCAGGCTGCGGCGCAGCAGTTCGTCGGTGCCGTGGTCCGTTGCTTGGATGTCGTTCACGGGTGCCTCTCTTCGGGCTTGTGGTCTGCTTGGCCGAGACCGGCGAGGTGGAGCAGGAGGGACTTGACGTCGGTGGCCGCGATGCGGTCGCCGACGGCGCGGGGGGTGGAGCACAAAAGGAGCGGACCGTCGTCGTCGCTCGCGGGCAGGCGGCCGTGGCTGCCGCGGATGGGTGAGGCGTCGAGGGGTACGACCGCCATGCGGTAGCGCATCCCGAGTTTCTTGCGGGCCACCGCGGTCGCCGCCTTGACCTTCACATAGGGGTCGTGCGGGTCCATGAAGAGCTCGACCGGGTCGTAACCGGGTTTGCGGTGGATCTCGACCAGTTGCGCGAAGTCGGGCGCGCGCTCGTCGTCGAGCCAGTAGTAGTACGTGAACCAGGCGTCCGGTTCGGCGACGGCGACGAGTTCGCCGGAGCGCGGGTGATCGAGGTGGTGGGCCTTCTTGCCCTCGTCGTCGAGGAGTTGCTCGATGCCGGGCAGTCCGTCGAGGGCGGCCCTGGTCGCGTCCATGTCCTCGGGGCGGCGAACGTAGACGTGGGCGATCTGGTGGTCGGCGACGGCGAAGGCACGCGAGGCCATCGGGTCGAGGTACTCCATGCCGTCCTGGGTGTGCACTTCGAGCAGGCCGGCCCGGCGCAGGGCGCGGTTGATGTCGACGGGCCGGTCGGCGCGGGTGATGCCGTACTCGGACAGCGCGACGACGGTACGGCCCTCTGCGCGGGCGTCGTCCAGGAGCGGGGCCACGGCGGCGTCGAGGTCGGCCGCCGCTTGCAGGGAGCGCGGGTCGTCGGGGCCGTAGCGTTGCAGGTCGTAGTCGAGGTGCGGCAGGTAGCAGAGCGTCAGGTCGGGTCGGCGAGTGCGCTGGATGTGGCGGGTGGCGTCGATGATCCACTGGCTCGAGACGAGGTCGGCGCCGGGTCCCCAGAAGCGGAACAGGGGGAACGTGCCGAGTTTCTCGGTGAGTTCGTCGTGCAGGGCCGGGGGGCGGGTGTAGCAGTCGGGTTCCTTGCGGCCGTCCGCGTAGTAGACGGGCCGTGGGGTCACGGTGATGTCGGTGTCGGCGCCCATGGCGTACCACCAGCAGATGTTGGCGACCGAGTAGCCGGGGTGGGCGCGGCGGGCGGCGTCCCACAGCTTGTCGCCGGCGACGAGGCCGTTGTGCTGCCGCCACAGCAGGACGTCGCCGAGTTCGCGGAAGTACCAGCCGTTGCCGACGATTCCGTGCTCGGAGGGCATGGTGCCGGTGAGGAAGGTGGACTGGGCGGCGCAGGTGACGGCGGGCAGGACGGTGCCGAGCGCGGCGCGCGAGCCCGACTGGCCGAGGGCCTTGAGGCGGGGCATGTGGTCGAGGATGCGCGGGGTGAGACCGACGACGTCCAGGACGAGCAGGGGTGTCGGTCCCTGGGGCCGGGTCATGGCAGTTCCTTCAGGCCGAGGTCGGTCAGCAGGTCGCGGGTGAGGGCGAGTTCGGCGGCGATGCCGTCGGCGAGCCGGCCGCGGTCGCGGGGGCGCAGCTGGGACGGGAGCGCCTGCCAGGTGTAGGTCTCGACCTCCAGGTGGCGGGTGAGCGGCCGCGGGCCGCCGACGAGCCGGGTCAGGGCGGCCTTGAGGACCGGAAGGGTGGAGGTGAGGGGCTCGGCGGGGGCCGCGTGCAGCGGGACGTGGAAGTGGGCGCGCCAGGGCGCGGCGTCGGGCAGGACGTCTCCGCCCAGTGCTTCCCCGAGGTCGTCGGTGCCGCGCAGGCCGGCGGCGGTGACGGTACGGGTCTGGTGCAGGAAGCGGGGTTCGTCGAAGGCGGCGAGGGCGTCGCGGACGTCGGGCAGGTGGGGGTGCTCGGCGTGCAGGGCGGCCGACAGCTGGGACTTGACGATGGGGACGCCGGCCTCGGTGAGGGCGTCCAGTGCGGTGTTCGGGTCCTCGAAGGAGGTGGCGAGGTGGCACGTGTCGACGCAGATGCCGATGCGGTCGTGGGCGATCGCGGTCAGCGGGGCGATGGCGTCGTGCGTGGTCTCGACGACACAGCCGGGTTCGGGTTCCAGGCCCACCCGGATGGAGCGGCCCGTCAACTCCTGGAGGGCGTCGAGGCGTTCGGCGAGGGTGCGCAGGGCGGTACGGGCCCGCTCGGCGCGGGAGTCGTCGTACGCGGTGCGCCAGGCCAGGGGCAGGGTGGAGACGCTGCCCTCGCCGACGTCGTCCGGGAGGAGGCCGGCGAGGATGCGGGCGAGCGCGGTGGTGTGGTCGAGGCGTTCGGCGTCGGCCCAGTCCGGCTTGTAGACGCGGTACTTGACCTCTTCGGCGCCGAAGCCCTGGTAGGGAAAGCCGTTGAGGGTGACCACCTCCAGCCCGTGCCGGTCGAGTTCGGCGCGCAGGGCGCGCAGCGCCGACGGGTCGGTGTCGAGGGTGCGGGCGGCGTCCCGGGCGAGCCACAGGCCGATGCCGAGGCGGTCGCGGCCCAGGCGGCGGCGGACGGGCTCGCAGTGGTCGCGCAGTTGGGCCACGACGCCGTCGAGGGTCTCGGCGGGGTGGACGTTGGTGCAGTAGGCGAGGTGGACGGTGGAGCCGTCGGGGTGCCGGAAGCGCATCGATCACTCCCCGCCGCGCAGGATGCTGTTGCCCTCGTGGGTGGCGCCGGTCGCGGCGACGTCGAGGCTCAGCCGGCCGCTGAGACCGTAGAACTCGACGGGGTTGCGCCACAGCACGCGGTCCACCTCGTCCTCGGTGAAGCCCTCGGCGAGCATGAGGTCGGCCACCTTGCGGGTCTTGAGGGGGTCGCTTCTGCCCCAGTCGGCGGCGGAGTTGACCAGGACCCGTTCGGGACCGTGGGCACGCAGGATCGCGACCATCCGCTCCTCGTCCATCTTGGTGTCGGGGTAGACGGAGAAGCCGAGCCAGCAGCCGCTGTCCTTGGCCTCCTTGACGGTGGTCTCGTTGAGGTGGTCGACCAGGACGCGGTCCATGGGCAGCGCCGACTCCCGTACGACGTCGAGGGTGCGGCGCAGGCCGGCGAGCTTGTCGCGGTGCGGGGTGTGGACGAGGGCGGGCAGCCCGTGATCGGCGGCGAGCTGCAACTGGGCGGAGAGGGCCGTGTCCTCTTCCGGGGTCATCGAGTCGTAGCCGATCTCGCCCACGGCCACGACCTGGTCCTTGACGAGGTAGCGGGGCAGTTCGTCGAGGACGGGCAGGCAGCGCGGGTCGTTGGCCTCCTTGGGGTTCAGGGCGATGGTGCAGTGGTGGGCGATGCCGTACTGGGCGGCGCGGAAGGGTTCCCAGCCGATCAGGGAGTCGAAGTAGTCGAGGAAGGAGGCGGCCGAGGTGCGGGGCTGGCCGAGCCAGAAGGCCGGTTCCACGACGGCGCGGACGCCGGCGGCGTACATGGCCTCGTAGTCGTCGGTGGTCCTGGACGTCATGTGGATGTGGGGATCGAAGATGCGCATCAGGACTCCTTGCCGTGGGGGTCGACCGGGCCGTGCGGCGCGGTGTCGGGCTCGGACAGGGCCAGGACGCGGTGCAGGTCCTCGGGGACCTGGCGGCCCGCGGCGGTGCGTTCGGCGGCGTAGTCGCCGAGCATGCGGGCGAGTTCGGCGTCGCCGCGGGCGCGGCGGCCCAGGTCCGCGACGTTGTCCACGGGCACGCCGGTGAACAGGCACTTCAGTACGGCGTGCCGCCATGCGTGAGCAGCCAGGTGCCCGGCGGCGTACGGGCCCACGGCGGCGGCGAGCAGCCGGGTGTCGTTGGTGCGCAGCGCGTCCTCGACGAGCGGGAGGGCGTCGGGGCCGGTCACGAGGTGGGGCAGGGCGTGCAGGACCGCGCGGCGTTCGTCGGCGGTGCCCTGGCGGTAGACCCGGGTGAGGGCGTCGAGGCCGGCGCGGGCCGCGTGCAGGATGAGGACGCGGGCGGCGTCGGCGTGGGCGGGGCCGCAGCGGCGGCCCGCCTCGGCCAGGCGCAGCTCCCACACGGAGATCGGCCCGTGGGTTCCGGGGTGGGCGGCGGCCTCGTCGAGCGCCTGGTCGAGCCAGGCTCGTGCGGCCGGCGCGAGGCCGGTGTCCGTCCGGGCGCGCAGCTCGTCCGTCGGGGTCGGTGCGGGGGCGGTGCCGGCCGCGGGGGTGCCCGCGGTGCCGGTGCTGGTGCCGTGCGGGTGGGTCATCGGGTGCTCCCTTCTGGGGTGACCGGATGCTCGGGGGCTGGACGCGCGGGGGCGGGGGGCTCGGAGGCCGCGGGAGCCGGGGGCTCGCCCGTGGACGCGGCGGCGGTGGCCGCTCGGCGGAGGAAGGGCAGGGAGAGCTCGGCGTGGTGCGGGCCGGCGTGGGAGTGCCGGGGCAGTTCCACGACGGTCAGGCCCTGATAGCCGGTGGCGGCCAGGGCCGCGAGGACGGGCGGGAAGTCGATCTCGCCGTCCCCGAACGGGAGGTGTTCGTGCACGCCGCGGCGCATGTCCTCGATCTGGACGTGCCGCAGCCAGGGCGCGGCGGCGCGGACGCACTCGGCCGGAGGGAGGGGTTCGAGGCACTGGCAGTGGCCGATGTCGAGGGTGAGGCCCAGGTTCTCCGGGTCGCCGAGGGTGCGGCGCAGGTGGTGGAAGTCGGCGAGGGTGGCGAGGAGGTGGCCGGGTTCGGGCTCCACGGCGAGCGGGACGCCGGCGGCGGTGGCGGCCTCCAGGACGGGGCCCAGGGACTCGGCGAGCCGCTTCCACGCCGTGTCCCGGTCGGTGCCGGGCGGGGTGATGCCGCTGAAGCAGTGCACGGCGTGGGCGCCGAGGTCGGCGGCCACCCGTACGGCCCGCAGCAGCAGGTCGGCGCGCCGGGCGCGGTCCGCGGGGTCCGCGTCCAGGAGTGAGGGGCCGTGCTTGCGGCGCGGGTCGAGCACATAACGGGCGCCGGTCTCCACCGTCACCCCGAGGCCCAGCGCGTCCAGCCGGTGCGCGACCCGGCGGGTGCGGTCGGCCAGGTCGGGGGCGAGCGGGTCGAGGTGCATGTGGTCGAGGGTCAGTCCCACGCCGTCGTAGCCGAGGTCGGCGAGCAGGCCGAGGGCGTCGTCGAGGCGCAGGTCCGCGAGGCCGTTGGTGCCGTAGCCGAAGCGCGGGGCCGCGGCGGGGTCGGGGCTCATGTCACGCTCACCTTCCTCGCGAACCTTCGGGCCAGGGGGGCCAGGGCGGCCGTGCACAGGGCGGTGAGCGGTGCGCCCGCGCGGGCGGACAGCGCGGCCTGGAGCGGGATCATGGCGCGGATGCCGCCGCCGACGGCCTTCTGGGTGAGCGGGGGCGAGGAGTTGAGGGCGGCATGGGTGAGGGGGCGGGCGACGGTGGCGGCGTAGCCGAGCGCGAGGGCCGCACGGAGCACACCGACCGGTGCGGGGGTGAGGCCCGGCGGACCGAGGGGGGCTGCTCCGCCTCGGTCCGCCGGGAGTCTGAGGGCCACGGCGGGCGGGGTCAGTGCGTACGCGACGCCGGAGGTGACCGCGAGGGCCGCGAGCGGGACGGCGGTGGAGCCGCCCTGGGTCTCGCGGCGGGATACGGCGGTGACGGCCAGGGTGTGGGCGCCGAGGGCGGCGGCGGACGGTACGGCGTCGCGGACCCGGCCGCCGCTCGCGGCGGCGCCGAGCACGAGGTCGAGGCTCCGGGCCGCCGCCATCACCGGCGGGCCCGCCCAGTTCCGCTTCAGACCGAGGTCGTACGCCCAGACCGTGGCGGCGAGCGGTACGGCGACGGTGAGCGCGGGCCGCCCGGCACGGGCGGCGAGCGCGAGGCCCAGAGCGGTGAGCGCGCCGGCCGCGGCGAGCGCGGCGCCGGGGGCGATCCGCCCGGACGGGAGCGGCCGGTGCGGGCGCTCCACGGCGTCCTCGGCGCGGTCCGCCCAGTCGTTGAGCGCCATGCCCGCCTGGTAGAGGCACAGGGACGAGCCGATGGCGAGGAGGGTACGGGTCCCGGGGGTTCGCCCGGCCACCGCGGCCCCGGCGAGGGCGTCGCCGGGAACGGTGAACAGGGCGGGCAGCCGCAGCAGTTCGACCCAGTCGGCGGGGGTGCCGAGGGCTGGGCGGCGGGGTGAGCGCGGGGCGGAGGCGGGCGCGGGGGCCGGGCCCGCGGCGGTGGAGGCGACGGGATCGCCATCCGCCCGCGCGGGCCGGGGACCCTCCTCCGACGGGCCGGCCCCCGCCGGCTGTCCGGCGAAAGCCACGGGCGCGGCGGGGGTTGCCGTGGCGGGCTCCCCCGCCGGACCCGCCGGATCCGCGGATCCGGCGGGTCTTGCGTCCGACCGCGTCCCCTGCTCCGTCCGTGGCGGTGGTGACGCGTGGTCCTCCTCCTGGCGCGGGCGGCCGCGGGACGCGGATCCGCGCGCTCCGACGACGGCGGCGACGGTCACCGCCAGGGCGATGGCCACCAGACCGTGGCGGGTCATCACTGGTCCCCCAGTCGTCGGCCGAAGTCCAGGAGCGCCGTGTACTGCTCCCCCAGCGCGGCGGGGGCGCCCGGGTCGGGATCCTTGAAGTAGAAGCCGAGTTCGGGGCGCGGCCCGGTCAGTCCGCGTTCGTGGGCGCGGGCCAGCAGCCGGGCCAGGTCGAGGACCAGGGGCGCGGCGAGCGCCGAGTCGCAGCCCTGCCAGGTGGTCTGGAGGGTCATCCGGGAGCCGAGGAAACCGTCGAAGGCGATGTGGTCCCAGGCGGTCTTCCAGTCGCCGAGCGCGGGGACGTCGTCGATGTGCACCTCTCCCTGGGGAACAGTGCCCAGGGTGTCCGCGAGGACCCGCTCCTTGCCGGAGTTCTTCGCCGCGGCGGCGGCGGGGTCGGCGAGGGCGGCGCCGTCACCGCCGCCGAGGAGGTTCGTTCCGGACCAGGCCAGCACCCGCAGCGCCCGCTGCGTGAACATCGGGCCGAGCACGGACCGCAGCAGGGTCTGCCCGGTCTTGCCGTCGCGGCCCGCGTACGGCAGGGCGGCTGTCTCGGCCTCGGCGGCGAGCGCGGGGTGGTGCAGCCCGGTCGACGGGGTGAAGTTGACGTACGGGCAGCCCGCGCGCAGGGCCGCCGCCGCGTAGAGCGAGCTGGCGGGCAGGGCGGTGCCCTCGGGGGCCGGTTCGGTGGAGGCGACGTTGACGACGACGGTGCGGGCGAGGTTGTGGCCGCGGGTGAAGTCCCGGATGTCGTCGGCGAGGGCGTCGATGAGGGCGTCCTCGCTCCGGGTGTCTCCGGGCAGCGGACCGCCCGGCCTGATCTCCCCGTCGGCGGTGGTCAGTTCACTGCGGACGGCGGACGGCAGGCCGTGCGGCAGGACACCGCCGGCGGCGAGGCTCTCGGCGCGTTTGGGCAGCGGGCAGTCGACGGTGTCGTGCCCGCCGAAGACGAGGGAGGACAGGGCGGGCAGGCCGCTCGCGGCGAAGGGCTCCGTCTCGGTGACGAGGCCGGCGGCGGGATGCAGTCCGGCGGCGACGGCGGCGCATCCGGTGATGGCGGTGGTGGCGACGGAGCCTCTCGCGCCGATCAGCCAGACGCCGGTGCGGGAGGGGGAAGCGGAAGGTTCGGCGGACATGGGCAGCCTCCTTGTCGTACGCGAACCGGAAGCCGGACGGGTGGTCGGGCGCCGGGCGGCCTCCGGGAGACCGCCGCGGGTACCTGCACCGGGTCTCCGGCCGGGCAAGGTCCCGACCTGAACCGGAACCAAGCCCGGGACCGGATCCCGGACCGGGCCCCTGGGCCGGAGCCGGGACCGGAGCCCGGGGACCGGACCCGGAGCCCGGAGCGGACTCGGAGCCCGGACCGGACCCGGAGCCCGGAGCGGACTCGAGACCGGAACCGGGACCGGGATCCGAGACCGAGACCGGAACCGGGATCCGGGACCGGGATCCGGGACCGGGATCCGAGACCGGGATCCGAGACCGGGATCCGAGACCGGAACCGGGATCCGAAACCGGAGTTGGAACAGGGTTCCGGCGCCGCCGGCGCCGCCTCCCACCCCAGGTCGGGTTCCGGCCTGGGCCGGGTGCGGGGTGCCGGCGCGGGTGGGCCGGGGCCGTTGCGCCCCCGTCGGGGGGCGCGGGCCGGCCCGGTCGGGTTGGGGACGGCGAGCGGGAGTCCGGCGTCTCCCGCCCGCCGCCGTCTCAGGCGCCCTCGGCGGGCGGCTTTCCCCTGGATCAGGCGGTGCGCGGCTTGCAGTCGGCCTTCTCCTGGCCGGTGACGTACTTCAGCCCACCGAGCAGGTGACTGCGGAAGCCGTCCTCGGCGTAGGACTCCTTCGTGTGGCCGAGGCCGGTGTAGAAGGAGCGCCCGCCCTGGTAGGCCTGGCACCAGGCGATCGGGTGGTCGCCGTTCATGGTGCCGCCCTGGTAGGTGCTCTCGTCCAGGGTGGCCAGGACGCGGGCGTGGTCACGCGGGTTGGAGCGGTAGTTGTACCATTCGTCCGTGCGGTCCCACGCGTCGTCGAGGCCCTTGGTGGCCGGGTGGTCGTGCTCGGGGACCCGGACGGTGGCCTTCTGGATCTGCGGGTGCGAGTCGAAGTACGCGCCGACCAGGCCGCCGTAGAACGGCCACTCGTACTCGGTGTCGGCGGCCGCGTGGATGCCCATGTAACCGCCGCCGCCGGCGATGTACTTCTCGAACGCCTGCTTCTGGTCGGCGTTCAGGACGGTGCCGGTGGTGGAGAGGAAGACGACGGCGTCGTAGCGGGCGAGGTTGGCGGTGGTGAACTGCTTGGCCTCCTCGGTGGAGTCGACGGTGATGCCGCTCGGGCCGCCGAGGTCCTTCAGGGCCTGCACGCCGGTCTCGATGGAGTCGTGGCGGAAGCCGGCCGTCTTGGAGAAGACGAGGACCCGCTTGGCGTTCTTCGCCGGCTTCTTGTCCGAGATCATGAAGTCGTCGACGTCGTAGAGCGCTCCGTCACCGCCCTTGAAGACCAGGTACAGCTCGGTGGTCTTCTTCGGCAGCTTGCTGAGCGGGATGTCGATGTTCTGGAAGGTCTCCCAGCCGCCGGTCACCGGGACGACCCCGGAGCCATGCAGGGTGCCGTTCGGGCCTCCGGTGCGGACCTCCAGGTACCCGCCGGCGCCGCCGGAGGAGACCCGGGCGGTGAGCGTCTGGGCGCCGTTGAGGTTGTACGGCTTGAACGAGATCCAGTCACCGTTGTCGATGTCGCCGACGGTCTTGCCGCCGTGCGCCTCGGTCTTGTCGTAGGTGCGGATGCCGCTCTGGGCGCTGAAGTGCTCGGCCTGCCGGTGGCGGGGCTGAAGCACGATCTGCGCGTGGGTGGTCAGAGCGGCCTGACCGCCGCCGCCGTTGTCGGTGTACTCGGCGTCGAGGACGCCGAAGATGTTGGCGTTGGGGTCGTGCTCACCGTCGGCCGGCACGGCGATGGTGCCCTCGCAGCCGGTGGCCGAGGTGATCGGGTGGCCGTGGCTGTCGTGTCCGAGGACATAGCGGACGGTGACCTTGGAGCAGTCGATCTTCTTGTCCTCGGGATCGGTGACCTTCACCTTGAACGGGATGGTGTCGCCGAAGTTGAACAGGGCGCCGTCCGCCGGGGTCTCGAAGGTGACGGTGGGCGCGGTGTTGCCGACGACCACGTGGACGTTGGCGGTGGCGGTGTAACCCGTCGGGTCCGTCACGGTGACGGTGGCGGTGTACGTGCCGTTGGTGCGGTAGGTGTGCTGGGGCGACTCGCCGGTGCCGGTGGAGCCGTCACCGAAGTCCCAGCTGTAGGTGAGCGCGTCGCCGTCGGCGTCCTTGCCGGTCGCGGAGAAGGCCACCTTCAGGGGCGCCTTGCCAGAGGTCTTGTCCGACTTGGCGCTCACGGTCGGCGCGTGGCCGTTGGTGACGTTCTCGATGCGGTAGAGCGCGGAGTTCTCGTCGCCGCCGAACCAGGACAGGCCGTAGTCCAGGACGTAGAGGGCACCGTCCGGGCCGAACGCCATGTCCATCACCTGGGTGCCGGACCAGGGGAAGGGGTTGATGGACTTGACGGTGCCGTCGTCGTCCTGCTCGATCCGCTTGATCCACCGGCGGCCGAACTCACCGGCGAAGAAGTTCCCGTCGTAGGCCTCGGGGAACTTGGCGGCGGACTTCAGGTCGGGGTCGTAGCGGTAGACCGGGCCGCCCATCGGGGACTCGGAGCCGTTGCCGAACTCGGGGATCGAACCGCCGTCGTAGTCGATCCAGGCCGGCTCGGCCGGCGGGAGGTCGACCAGGCCGGTGTTGTTCGGCGAGGTGTTCTTCGGCGCCGAGCAGTCGAAGGCCGCGCCGGACTGCTTGGTGGCGAAGTCGTACTTGATGTACGCCTCGTTCTTGCCCACGCAGTACGGCCAGCCGTAGTTGCCGGGCTTGGTCACGCGGTTGAACTCGACCATGCCGGAGGGGCCGCGGCTTGCGTTGGCGGCGCCGGCGTCCGGACCGTACTCACCGATGTAGATGTTGCCGGTGGGCTTGTCGATGCTGAACCGGAACGGGTTGCGGAAGCCCATCGCGTAGATCTCGGGGCGGGTCTTCGGGGTGCCCGGGGCGAAGAGGTTGCCCTCGGGTATGTCGTAGGAGCCGTCCGGCTTGACCTTGATCCGCAGGATCTTGCCCCGCAGGTCGTTGGTGTTGCCCGAGGTTCGCTGGGCGTCGAACGCCGGGTTCCGGGTCGACCGCTCGTCGATCGGGGTGTAGCCGTCGGAGGCGAACGGGTTGGAGTCGTCGCCGGTCGACAGGTAGAGGTTGCCGTCCTTGTCGAAGTCGATGTCACCGCCGACGTGGCAGCAGATGCCGCGGGACGTCTTGACCTCGAGGACGTTCTTCTCGCTGGCCGTGTCGAGGGTGCCGTCCTGCTTCAGGACGAAGCGGGAGAGCCGGTTGACGCCGTCGAAGGGGGCGAAGTCGGCGGCCGTCCCGTTCTCGGGGGCGTCGCCGGGCGGGGTGTTCAGCGGCGGCGAGTAGTAGAGGTAGACGAACCGGTTCTCGGCGAAGTCGGGGTCGATCCCGATGCCCTGGAGCCCTTCCTCGTCGTGGTCGTAGACGGCCAGCTTGCCCGCGACGGACGTGGTGCCCTGCGCGTCGGTCAGGCGCAGGGTGCCGTCGCGGGAGGTGTGCAGCACGCTGCGGTCCGGGAGGACGGCCAGCGACATCGGCTCGCCGACCTCGGGGGCGCCCTTGGCGAGAGTGATCTGCTGGAAGTCCTCGGCGGCCGCGGCGGCCGGCTTGGCGGCGCCGGGGTCGGCGGCGCTCGCCGGCGGCGCGGCGAGCGCGAGCGAGCTGCCCGCGAGGAGTGAACCGGTAAGAAGCGCGAGTGCCTTGTGGAATCTGGGACGTTTCCTGTGCACGAAAATCCCTCCGGGAGGGTGGGGGTCGTACGGGGCGGTTGCGATGTGCCGGGGTGCGCCGTCACCCCGGAGATGTGCGTGACCTGTACAACTCCGGGACCGTAGCTGGCTTTGTCGGAGTCGGATAGCCCTTGCACAACAGAGAAGTTGAACTTTTTCCAGCGCGAGGACAAAGCGGTTTCCGGGCATGCCGAACCGACGGGTGGCGCCCCGCGTCCCCGAAGGGGCGCGGGGAACTGCGCGACCGACCACAACGGACCCGCAGCCGCCGACGGACAACGTCCGGAACGGCGCTCCGCCCCCCGCCGAACGGCGGAGCTAGTCGCTCCCGAAAGCCGCGTCGAACGACGCGCTCGGCGGGTCGAAGTCGAACTCCCTGAGCCTCCGCAGCGCCTCGGGGGCGCCCTGGAGCCGGTCCATGCCGGCGTCCTCCCACTCCACTGAGACGGGGCCGGTGTAGTCGATGGACCGGAGCATGCGGAAGACGTCCTCCCACGGGACGTCACCGTGCCCGGCGGAGACGAAGTCCCAGCCGCGCCGGGGGTCACCCCACGGCAGGTGCGAGCCGAGGCGGCCGTTGCGCCCGTCGAGGCGTTTGCGGGCCTCCTTGCAGTCCACGTGGTAGATCCGGTCCCGGAAGTCGTACAGGAAGCCGACCGGGTCGAGGTCCTGCCAGACGAAGTGGCTCGGGTCGAAGTTCAACCCGAACGCGGGCCGGTTGTCCACCGCCTCCAGGGCCTGCCGCGTGGTCCAGTAGTCGTACGCGATCTCGCCGGGGTGCACCTCGTGCGCGAAGCGGACGCCCTCGGCGTCGAACACGTCGAGGATCGGGTTCCACCGGTCGGCGAAGTCCTGGTAGCCGCGTTCGATCATGCCCGGCGGCACCGGCGGGAACATCGCGACCAGGTGCCAGATCGAGGAGCCGGTGAACCCGATGACGGTGTCGACGCCGAACGCGGCCGCCGCCCTCGCCGTGTCCTTGAGCTCGGCGGCGGCGCGCTGCCGTACGCCCTCGGGCTCCCCGTCGCCCCAGATCCGGGCCGGCAGGATGCCCCGGTGGCGCTCGTCGATCGGGTGGTCGCAGACCCCCTGGCCGACCAAGTGGTTGGAGATGGCCCAGCACTTGAGGCCGTACTTGTCGAGCAGCGCACGCCGCCCGTCGAGGTAGGCCGGGTCGGCCAGCGCCTTGTCGACTTCGAAGTGGTCTCCCCAGCAGGCCAGTTCGAGTCCGTCGTAGCCGAAGTCGCGGGCCAGCCGGCAGACCTCCTCCAGCGGGAGGTCGGCCCACTGGCCGGTGAACAGGGTGAACGAGCGTGACATGACCGGGCCTCCCTAGACCGGGACGGGCGTGTAGAGGGAATTCTTCGCCGCGCTCTCCTCGACGGCGGCCAGGACGCGCTGGACCTGGAGCCCGTCGGCGAAGGACGGTTCGGGCGCCGTGCCCGCGGCGATCGCGAGCACCAGGTCGCGGGCCTGGTGGACGAAGCTGTGCTCGTAGCCGAGTCCGTGGCCCGGCGGCCACCAGGCCTCGAGGTAGGGGTGGTCGGGTTCGGTGACGAGGATCCGCCGGAAGCCGGCGCTGACCCCGGGTTCGGTGTGGTCGTGGTACGAGAGCTCGTTGAGCCGTTCCAGGTCGAACGCTAGCGAGCCGAGTGACCCGTTGAGTTCGATGCGCAGCGCGTTCTTGCGGCCGGAGGCGAACCGGGTCGCCTCGAAGGAGGCGAGCGCGCCCGAGCCGAACCGGGCGGTGAACAGGGCCGCGTCGTCGACGGTGACCTCCCCCCGGCCGCTGCCGCCGATGCCGCTGAGCCCGGCCGCCGCCCCGGCCGGCAGCGGACGCTCCCGGACGAAGGTCTCGGTGACCGCGGACACCCCGGTGATCGGCTCGCCCGCCAGGTACTGGGCGAGGTCGACGATGTGGGCGCCCAGGTCGCCGAGGGCGCCGGAGCCCGCCGAGTCCTTGCGCAGCCGCCAGGTCAGCGGGAACTCCGGGTCGACGAGCCAGTCCTGGAGGTAACTGACCCGTACGTGCCGCAGGGTGCCGAGGCGGCCCTCGGCGACCATGCGGCGGGCCAGGGCGGTCGCGGGCAGCCGCCGGTAGTTGAAGCCGACCATGGCGACCTGGCCGCGGGCCCGCGCCCGCTCGGCCGCCTCGGTCATCTCCCGCGCCTCCTCGACCGAGTTGGCGAGGGGTTTCTCGCAGAGCACGTGCTTGCCCGCCTCCAGGGCGGCCACGGCGATCTCCGCGTGGCTGTCACCCGGGGTGCAGATGTCGACGATGTCGACGTCGTCGCGGGCGATCAGAGCGCGCCAGTCGGTCTCGGCGTCGGCCCAGCCGAGCCGGGCGGCCGCGCCCCGCACGGCCGCCCCGTCACGTCCGGCGACGACGGCCAGTACGGGCCGGTGCGGCAGGTCGAAGACGCGGCCCACGGTGCGCCATCCCTGGGAGTGGGCGGCGCCCATGAAGGCGTAGCCGACCATGCCGACACGCAGCGGAGGCTTCCCGGCCGCGGGCTCGCTCTCGGCCTGCTCCGACTGTCCCTTCAGGCCCATACCGATAACTCCTTCTCGTGAACGTTCGCAGCGGCGTTCCCGACGCCGTGATTGCGATGTGGGGGGTTGGCAGCGCCCATCACTTGAAGCCGGTGGGCATGTACTGGTCGACGTTGGTCTTGTCGACCACGGCCGAGTACAACGTGATGGACGCCGGGATCTCGAACTCCGCCATGCCGGACACGCCCTTGCCCTGGCCCAGCGCCCGGGCCAGGTCGATCGCGGACGCGGCCATGGTGGGCGGGTACAGCACGGTGGCCTTCAGAACGCCCTTGTCCTGCTTGATCTGTTCGAACGCGGAGAGCGCGCCGGCGCCGCCGACCATGAGGAACTCGTCGCGCCCGGCCTGCTCGATGGCGCGCAGCGCGCCGACGCCCTGGTCGTCGTCGTGGTTCCACAGCGCGTCGATCTGCTTCTGCGCCTGGAGGAGCTGGGCCATCTTCGACTGACCGGACTCGACGGTGAACTCGGCGGCCTGGCGGGCCACCTTGGTGATGTTGGAGTAGTTCTTCAGCGCGTCGTCGAAGCCCTGGGTGCGCTGCTTGGTCAGCTCCAGGTTGTCCAGGCCGGCGAGTTCGACGACCTTCGCGTTCGACTTGCCCTTGAGCTTCTCGCCGATGTACTGCCCGGCGTTGAAGCCCATCCCGTAGTTGTCGCCGCCGATCCAGCAGCGGTACGCCTGCGGGGAGTTGAAGACCCGGTCGAGGTTGACGACGGGGATGCCCGCCCGCATGGCCTTCAGGCCGACCTGGGTGAGTGCCTTGCCGTCGGCGGGCAGGATCACCAGGACGTCGACCTTCTTGTTGATGAGGGTCTCGATCTGCCCGATCTGCGCGGCGGTGTCGTTGGAGCCCTCGGTGATCTCCAGGGTGACGTCGGAGTACGTCTTGGCGCGGCTCTTGGCGTTCTCGTTGATCGCGTTGAGCCAGCCGTGGTCGGCCTGCGGGCCGGCGAAGCCGATGGTGACGGCCTTGCCGGGCGTGTTGTCGGCGGCGGGCTTGTCGTTCGCCGCGGGCTTGTCGTTCTTGGGCTCGTTGCTGGTGCAGGCGGCGAGGAAGGCGGTGGCGCCGACTGCGGCGCCGCCGAAGAGCAGACCTCTGCGGCTCGGTGTCTGAGGCATGGCGATGGCCTTTCCGTTGAGGGCCGTACGGAGCGGGCGGCTCGGCTGGGCTACGTGGTGGAGGCGGTGCGCCGCTGGACGAGGACGGCGGCGACGATGATGGCGCCCTTGGCGATCTGCTGGACGTCGCTCTGGAGGTTGTTCAGGGCGAAGATGTTGCTGATCGTGATGAAGATGAGGACGCCGAGGACGGAGCCGACGATGGTGCCCCGGCCGCCGCTCAGCAGGGTCCCGCCGATGATCGCGGCGGCGATGGCGTCGAGTTCGTACAGGTTGCCGTTGGTGTTCTGGCCGGAGCCGGCCAGGACGATCAGCAGGAAGGCCGCGATGCCGCAGCACAGTCCGGACAGCAGGTAGAGGTAGAGGCGCTGGCGGCGGACGTCGATGCCCGCCAGGCGGGCCGCCTCCGCGTTGCCGCCGACGGCTACGGTGCGCCGCCCGAACGTGGTGCGGTTCAGCACGAGCCAGCCGATGACGGTGACGGCGGCGAAGACGAGGACCAGCGGCGGCACGCCGAGCACGTAGGAGTCGCGTTCGCCGAGGCTCAGGATGCCGTCGATGGTGACGATCTGGGTCTTGCCGCCGGTGATCTGCAGGGCGAGTCCGCGCGCGGAGGCGAGCATGGCGAGGGTGGCGATGAACGGGACCATGCCGCCGTACGCGATGAGGACGCCGTTGACGAGTCCGCAGCCGACGCCGACGAGCACCGCCGTGAACAGCACGCCCACGAAGCCGTACTCCTGGGTGGCGACGGTGGTGGCCCACACGGAGGCGAGGCCGACGATCGCGCCGACGGACAGGTCGATGCCGCCGCTCATGATGACGAAGGTCATCCCGACGGTGACGACGCCGATGATGGACGCCTGGGTGAGCACCAGTTGCAGGTTGCGGGTGTCCAGGAACTGGTCGGGTTTGGTGATGCCGCCGATGAGGACGAGGGCGGCGAGCACGCCGAGCAGCGACAGGGTGCGCACGTCGGCGCGCGCCCACAGGACGCGCAGCGGGCCGGCGCCGCCGGCCGGGGCGTCCGCGCGGGCGGTGGGGGGCGGCCCGGCGTCGGGTCCGCCCTGCTGGGCCGGGGTGGCGGGCTGCGTCATGACGTCGCGCTCCCTTCCTCGGTTACGGACTGCGTGGACACGGGGCTTCCTTCCATGACCAGGTCGAGTACGCGGTGTTCGTCCAGTTCCCGGGCGGGTGCCGTGTGGACGACGAGCCCTTCGCGGAGCACCAGGACGCGATCGGCGAGGCCGAGCACCTCGGGCACCTCGCTGGAGACCAGGAGGACGGCCAGGCCCTCGTCGGCGAGGCGGCGCACCACCGCGTACAGCTCGGCGCGGGCGCCGACGTCGACGCCGCGGGTGGGTTCGTCGAGGAGCAGGACGCGGCAGCCGCGCAGCAGCCAGCGGGCGAGGACCGCTTTCTGCTGGTTGCCGCCGGAGAGGGTGCGCACCGGGGCGTCGGGGTTGTCGGGGCGCAGGGAGAGTTCGCGGGTGGCCTGCCGGGCCGCGTTCCGTTCGGCGCGCCGGTCGAGCCAGCCGCCGCGGGCGAAGCGCGACAGCGTGGAGACGCTGACGTTGCGGGTGACGGACTCCAGCATCAGCAGGGCCTGGGCCTTGCGTTCCTCGGGGGCGAGCCCGAGTCCGGCGCGGACGGCGGAGCGCACGCTGCCGGGACGCAGCGGTGTGCCGTCGACGAGGACGCGGCCCGCGCTGGGCTTGCGGGCGCCGTAGATGGTCTCCAGGATCTCGGAGCGGCCGGAGCCGACGAGTCCGGCGAGGCCGACGATCTCGCCGGGCCGCAGTTCGAGGTCGAGGGGTGCGAACTCGCCGTCGCGGGCGAGGCCTTCGACGGTGAGGACGGGCGCGGGGAGCTCGGTGGAGAACGCGGGGCGCGGCGGGAAGACGTACTCGACGTTGCGGCCCGTCATCAGGGAGACGATCTCGCGGGTCGGGGTGGACTCGGCGGGCAGGCCGCCGGCGACGGCGCGGCCGTCCTTGAGGACGGTGACCCGGTCACCGATGCGGCGGATCTCCTCCAGGCGGTGGGAGATGTAGACGACGGCGACACCGTCGGCGGTGAGGTCGCCGACGATGCGGAAGAGGTTGTCGACCTCGTCCGGGTCGAGGGCGGCGGACGGTTCGTCCATCACGATGAGCCGGACGTCGTGGGAGAGGGCGCGGGCCATGGAGACGACCTGCTGCTGGGCCGCGGAGAGGTCGCCGACGAGCCGGGCCGGGTCGATCTCGGGATGTCCGAGCCGCTTGAGGAGGCCGGCGGTGGCGGAGCGGGCCTCGCGTCCGCGGACGACGAAGCCGGCGGTGACGGGTTCGTGGCCCAGGAAGACGTTCTCGGCCACGGACAGGTGTCCCACCAGGTCGAGTTCCTGGTAGATGGTGGCGATGCCCAGGCTCATGGCGGCGATCGGGGACTTCAGGGTGATGGGCTCGCCCCGCCAGGTGATCTTCCCGTCGTCGGGCTGGTGGGCCCCGGCGAGGACCTTGATGAGGGTGGACTTCCCGGCGCCGTTCTGGCCGAGCAGGCAGTGGACCTCTCCGGCCAGTACCTCCAGGTCGACTCCGTCCAGGGCACGGACTCCGGGGAACGACTTGGTGATGCCGGACATGCTGAGCAGGGGTGGTTCTGGAGCCATGGTGGTTCCCCTCGGCGGATACGGCCGGTCTCAGGGCAGGGCTGACGTACGCGGGGCGTACCGGTGCCGGTGCGCGGTAGGCGGCGTGAGCTGGGGTGTCGGGGTACGGGGATGTGCGGTACTCGGGGGTGTGCGGGGCTGGGGTACGCGGGGTGCGGGCGCGCGGGTCGACGTGGTGCGTGCCGGTGCTCGGAACGTGCTGGTGGTGCGCGGACGTACGGGTGCGCGGACGTACTGTCCGCGGGACGTGCCGGTGGTGCCGAGGTACGTGCTCTGGTGGTGCGGGACGTGCCGGTGGTGCCGAGGTACGTGCTCTGGTGGTGCGGGACGTGCCGGTGGTGCCGTGCTGTGTGCCGGTGGTGCGGGACGTGCCGGTGGTGCGGGGTGGTGCGCGCCGGTCAGGCCGGCGAGAACAGGTGGTCGCTGATGAGCCGGGCCGCGCCGATGACTCCGGCGGCGGGCCCCAACTCGCCCAGGACGATGGGCAGGTTGCCGGTCGCCAGGGGCAGCGACTGGCGGTAGACCTGGGTGCGGATCGCGGCGAGCAGGGTGTGGCCGAGGCCGGTGACCCCACCGCCGATCACCACCAGGCCGGGGTTGAAGAAGGAGACCAGTCCGGCGATGACCTGGCCGGTGCGGGTGCCGCCCTCCCGGATCAGGCCGAGCGAGGTGGCGTCGCCCGCGGCGGCCGCGGCGGCCACGTCGGCGGCGCTGAGGCTGCCGTTCGTCTCCAGCCGGGTCGCCAGCTCGACCGACAGGCCCTGCTGGGCCGCCTCCAGCGCGTCACGGGCCAGGGCCGCCCCGCTGAAGTGGGCCTCCAGGCAGCCCCGGTTGCCGCAGACACAGGGGCGCCCGTCGGGCACGGCCTGGATGTGCCCGATGTCGCCCGCGCTGCCGGTCGTTCCTCGGTGGACCTCGCCGCCGACGACGATGCCGCAGCCGATGCCGGTGCCGATCTTGACGCAGAGGAAGTCGCCCACGGAGCGGGCGACGCCCGCGTGCTGCTCCCCCATCGCCATGAGGTTCACGTCGTTGTCGACCATGACCGGGCAGCCGAGCTCCTGGCTGAGCGCCTCCCGCACGGGGAAGCCGTCCCAGCCCGGCATGATCGGGGGTGCCACGGGGACGCCCTGGGGGAAGCGGACGGGGCCGGGGACGCCGATGCCGGCGCCGTCGTAGCCCTCCGCGAGCCCCGACATCCGCAACTTCGCGGCCATGGCGAGGACTTGCTCGAAGACGGCGACGGGCCCCTCGCGTACGTCCAGCGGCTGGTTGAGGTGTCCGAGCACTTCCAGTTCGGCGTTGGTGACCGCGACGTCGACCGAGGTCGCGCCGATGTCGACGCCCAGGAAACGCAGTTCGGGGGCGAGCCGGACGTTGTGGGAGCGGCGGCCGCCGCGCGAGGCGGCGAGTCCGTCGGCGACGACCAGTCCCGTCTCCAGGAGCCGGTCCACCTCCACGGCCAGTTTCGACCGGGACAGCTCGACGCGGTCGCCGAGCTGTGCCCGGGAGCTGGGTCCCCCGTCGCGCAGCAGCTTCAGCAGCCGGGCCTGGTGTGTGTTGGCGGGTCGTGCCGTCATACGTCTCACGTGCCCCTCCCCGCCTCAATTCGGCCTGTGCGCAAGGGATTCCGGCCACTTGGCCGCTTGCTTGAGAGAGGAACGTAGCAGCGACTGCCGGAACTGGGAAGAAGTTGCGCATGGATTGCCGCCAACTTTCCCCACCGACAGGACAAAGTTGGCGGCGCCGAGCGGGACCCCGGGCCGGCCCTCATGAGGTCGGGGCGGGGCTCGTCGGGTCGGGGCACGGCCCGTGGGATCAGGGCTCGGCGGGTGGGGTCAGGGCTTCGCCTGGCCGTGGTACGACCTGCGGGTGTGCTCCGTGTGCTCGCGCATCAGACGGGTCGCGCGCTGCTCGTCGCGGTCGGCGATCGCCTCGATGAGCTCGCGGTGCTCGATCCAGGACTGGCGGCCGCGCTGCCGGGCCACCGGCGTGTAGTACCAGCGCACCCGGCGGTCGACCTGGGCGGCCAGCTCGGCGAGCACCGCGTTGCCGGCCAGCTCCACGATCCTGGCGTGGAAGCGGGCGTTCAGGGCGACGGCCGTGTCCACGTCGTCGGCGGCGACGGCCTCGAACCCCTGCGCCACCAGCTCCTCCAGGGCGGTGACGCCGTCGCGGTCCGCGTTCGCGGCGGCGAGGCGGGCCGCCTCGGCCTCCAGGAGCATGCGCACGCTGAGGAGCTGGTCGGCCTCCTGCTCCGTCGGCTCGTGCACGAAGGCGCCCTGAGCGGGCCGCAGATCGACCCAGCCCTCGGTGTTCAGCCGCTGGAGCGCCTCGCGCACCGGCTGCCGGGAGACACCGAGGTGCCCGGCGAGTTCGCTCTCGACGAGGTGCTGGCCCGGCTGGAGGGCACGAGTGGTGATGAGCTCCAGCAGGGCTTCGTAGACGCGCTCACGCAGCGGGCCGGGGCGCTCGAGCCTGGGCACCGCCCCCTGCGGCAGTCCTGTCGACAACATCGCGGTCCCCTCCTCGGCCGGGCGCGCGCAGCAGGCGGACACCCGGGGCTTTGACACTCGGGCGGTTCATCGATCGCCGTTCGTCTACAGTCTACGATGCACAGTCGCCACGATCGGCGGATGTCGCGCGCGTCACCCCCGCGCGCGACGCATGTCCGCGCGCGACGCACACGCGCGCGTGAGGCCCGCACGCGTGAACCCCTCCCACCCACCGGGTGAGGACGGGGCCGCCGTTCACGGGCAGCGCACGACCTGCCCGGCGTAGGACAGATTGCCGCCGAAGCCGAACAGCAGCACCGGGTCGCCGGTGGTCACCTCGCCCCGTTCGACGAGCTTGGACAGGGCCAGCGGGATGCTCGCGGCCGAGGTGTTGCCGGACTCGCTGACGTCGCGGGCGACGACGGCGTTGACGGCTCCCAGCTTCGCGGCGAGCGGCTCGATGATGCGCAGGTTGGCCTGGTGCAGGACGACCGCGGCGAGTTCCTCGGGCGCGAATCCGGCCCGCTCGCAGGCCTGCCGGGCCAGCGGCGGCAACTGCGTGGTGGCCCACCGGTAGACGCTCTGCCCCTCCTGCGCGAACCGCGGGGGCGTGCCCTCGATCCGCACCGCGTGCCCCATCTCGGGCACCGAGCCCCACAGCACCGGCCCGATCCCGGGCTCCTCGCCCGGCCGGCAGGCCTCGACCACGACGGCCCCGGCCCCGTCGCCGACGAGCACGCAGGTCGTGCGGTCGGTCCAGTCGGTCACGGCGGTCATCTTGTCGGCGCCGATGACCAGGGCGCGGGTCGCGGCACCGGCGCGCACCGTGTGGTCGGCGGTGGCCAGGGCGTGGGTGAAGCCCGCGCACACGACGTTGAGGTCCATCGCGGCCGGCCGCGGCACGCCGAGCCGGGCGGCGACGCGGGCGGCGGTGTTCGGGGAGCGGTCCGTGGCCGTGGAGGTGGCGACCAGCACCAGGTCGATGTCGGCGGGCGCGAGGCCGGCCGCCGCGAGCGCCTTCGCGGCGGCGTGCGCGGCGAGCTCGTCGACCGGCTCGTCGGGCGCGGCGATGTGCCGGGTACGGATGCCCACCCGGCTCCTGATCCACTCGTCGCTGGTCGCCACGATGCCCTCCAGGTCCTCGTTGGTGAGCACCTTGGCGGGCTGGTAGTGACCGACGGCGGTGATGCGCGAGCCGTTCATGGGTGATCCCCCTCGTGGCCGTGGGTAGCGGGATTCACCAGTCTGATCAGTGACTCACGGGTAACGCGGCAGGTGAAGTCACAGGATTGGCGGTCCCCGCTTGTCGGCTTCTGTCAGAGGAGGCCCGCCCTCACGGCTGGGGACCCTTGCCCTCGCGGCGGCAGGCAGCAGACAATACATCGTCGACAGTATTCAGGCACCTGTCCTCGGGAGAGGTCACGGCCGCCGTGGGCAGGGGCGGGGTTCTCCCGCCGCGATCCCCTGCCGCGCGTGCAGGACAATGAGATCGTCGGGGCCGCTTCGGCCGGAGAGCGCACAGAACCGGGGCTGATCAGGACATGGGACGAGTCACGGAACGACGCAAGGTGATCCGCATCCGGGACGGAGCCGTCTCGTCCCGTCCCGACACGCTGGTCGCCGAGGAGCCGCTGGAGATCCGGCTGAACGGCAAGCCGCTCGCGATCACCATGCGCACACCGGGCGACGACTTCGCGCTGGCGGCCGGTTTCCTGGTGAGCGAGGGCGTGCTGGCCGCCACGTCCGACCTGGTGAACATCGTGTACTGCGCGGGCGCGACGGCGGACGGCTCGAACACGTACAACGTGGTGGACGTGAAGACCGCGCCGGACGTCGTCCTGCCCGACATCACCCTCGAACGCAACGTGTACACGACCTCGTCGTGCGGCCTGTGCGGCAAGGCGAGCCTGGACGCGGTCCGTACGACGGCCCGCTGGCCGATCTCCGACACGCCTCCGCTGCGGGTCGGGCCCGAGCTGCTGGCGAGCCTGCCCGACCGGCTGCGGGCCGCCCAGCGCGTCTTCGACCGCACCGGCGGGCTGCACGCGGCGGCCCTGTTCACCGAGGACGGCGAACTGGTGGACATACGGGAGGACGTGGGCCGGCACAACGCGGTCGACAAGCTGATCGGCCGCGCCCTGCAGAACGGCGACCTGCCCCTGTCCCGCAGGATCCTGCTGGTCTCCGGCCGCGCCTCCTTCGAGCTGGCCCAGAAGGCCGTCATGGCGGGCATCCCGGTGCTGGCGGCCGTCTCGGCGCCGTCGTCCCTGGCGGTGGACCTGGCCGCGGAGACGGGACTGACGCTGGTGGGCTTCCTGCGGGGCAGCTCCATGAACGTGTACGCGGGCGCGGAGCGGATAGCCCTGCGGGAGGCGGCCGCCCACGGCTGAGCCGCCCCACGGTCAACGAGGACCTGTCAACGGGGAGGGGTCGCCGTGCCGACCGCGGTGCGTGACGCCGCCGGCGGCGCCGGCTCGGCGCCCTCCTGCCGCGCCTCGGGGTCCCGCGCCCGGCGCTTGGCGATCACCGCGCACACCATGAGCTGCATCTGGTGGAAGAGCATCAGCGGCAGCACGGCGAGCGAGGCATGGGCGCCGAACAGGACGCTCGCCATGGGCAGCCCGGAGGCCAGCGACTTCTTCGAGCCGGCGAACTGCACCGCGATGCGGTCCTCGCGGGAGAAGCCCAGCGCCCGTGTGCCGTACCAGGTCAGGGCGAGCATCACGGCGAGCAGCAGGGCCTCGACGACGAGCAGCCCGCCGAGCCGTACGGGACTGACCTGGTGCCAGATGCCGCGCACCATGCCCTCGCTGAACGCGGTGTAGACGACGAGCAGGATCGAGCCGCGGTCGACCAGCCCGAGGACCTTCTTGTGCCGGGCGACGAAGCCTCCGATCCACGGCCTGAGGACCTGCCCGGCGACGAACGGCACGAGCAGCTGCATCACGATCGTGACCAGCGAGTGGCCGGAGAAGCCGCCGCCGCTGTTGCCGAGCAGCGCGGCCGCGAGCAGCGGGGTCAGGATGATGCCGACCAGGGAGGAGAAGGATCCGGCGCAGATCGCGGCGGGCACGTTGCCGCGGGCGATGGAGGTGAACGCGATCGACGACTGGATGGTCGACGGGACCAGGGTGAGGAAGAGCAGGCCCTGGTAGAGCGGCTGGTTCAGCAGCACCGGGACGAGGCCGCCGGCGGCGAGGCCGAGCAGCGGGAAGATCAGGAAGGTGCAGGCCAGGACCGTGACATGCAGCCGCCAGTGCTTCAGGCCGTCCAGCGCCTCACGGGTGGACAGCCGGACGCCGTAGAGGAAGAACAGCAGGGCGATCGCGGCGGTCGAGGCGCCCGAGGCCGCATGGGCGGCCGTGCCGCGGGCCGGGAGGAGTGCCGCGACGCCCACCGTCCCCAGCAACAGGACGATGTACGGGTCGATCGGCAGCCGGTTCGTCCTGCGCAGGCGTTTCACGGTGCTCCACTTGCTCGTGCTGTTCGGTTCGGTACGGGCGCCGTCACGCCCGTACGGCCCGTGCGCCCCGTTCCACAGGCCGACGGATCCCCTCTCCATCGTGCTCCCTCCGAGATCGATCGGGAATCCGTCATACCGCTCTGACTGTCATCGGGTTCTGCGATAACCGCGTAGCCTGTGCCTCGTGTACGACCCCGCCCAGCTGCGCACCTTCCTGACCGTGGCCCAGACCCTCAGCTTCACGGGGGCGGCCCGGCGGCTCGGGCTGCGCCAGTCGACCGTCAGCCAGCACGTGCGCCGTCTCGAGGACGCGACCGGCCGGCTGCTGTTCACCCGCGACACCCACTCGGTGGAGCTGACCGAGGACGGCGAGGCCATGCTGGGCTTCGCGCGCCGGATCCTCCAGGTGCACGAGCAGGCGACGGCGTTCTTCACCGGTGCCCGGGTGCGCGGCCGGCTGCGGTTCGGCGCGTCGGAGGACTTCGTGCTGACCCGGCTGCCGGAGATCCTGGAGGGCTTCCGCTACGAGCACCCCGAGGTCGACCTGGAGTTGACGGTGGAGCTGTCGGGCACCCTGCACGAGCAGCTCGCCGCCGGAAAGCTCGACCTGGTGCTGGCCAAGCGGCGCCCCGAGGACCCGCACGGCGAGCCGGTCTGGCGCGACCGACTGGTCTGGATCGGCGCCGAGCGGCTGCGCCTGGACCCCGACCGCCCGGTGCCGCTCATCGTCTACCCGCCGCCGGGCATCTCCCGGGCCCTCGCCCTGGAGGCCCTGGAGCGCCAGGGCCGGCCGTGGCGCGTCGCCTGCACCAGCGGCAGCCTCAACGGGCTGATCGCCGCCGCCCGCGCGGGCCTCGGCGTGATGGCCCACTCCCGTGGCCTGATCCCGCCGGGCCTGGCGCGCGTCCCGGACCGCGCGGGCCTGCCGGAACTGGGCGGAGTCGACTTCGTCCTCGTCCACGGCCGCCGTCACGACACACCCCACCACGCGGCCGACGCCCTGGCCACGGCCATCCTGACCAGCGGCGACCGCCTCCACCAGCGCGGAGTCGGCTAGACCGCGACCGGCCCGGATCGCCCACGGCCGTCGCCGCGACCGGCCCGGATCGCCGACGACCGTCGCCGCGGCCGGCCCGGATCGCCGACGACCGTCGCCGCGGCCGGCGTCCGGCTTGTTCACTGCGGTCGCCGCGACCGTCGGGCCGGCCGGTTCCGGGGGCCGTAATCGGGCCGTACAGATTCGGTGCAGATAACGGCACCGAAACTTACTGATCCGTAGGAAATCCTGTCCGACCCTTCCCCTTGTGAGCGCATTTTCCGGCGTCCCCCGAGGCGCCGCCCGCCCGCGCGGGCCCTCCCGCCCCCCGCCGCGCTGGGGTAGCTTTCACGGCGCTGTGCGGAGCGTCACAAGGAACGGGAGCGGGGTTTGCGCGAGTTCACCAGCCCTCCGTCGACGTTGCCACCGCCGGTGGGCGGACTGGCCGACGTCGTCTTCCAGCATGCGCTGGACGACCCGCTCCACATCGCGCTCGGCCGCAAGGACGAGTTCGGCAGGTGGCGGGACGTAACCTGCGCCGAGTTCCGCGACGAGGTGCTGGCCCTCGCCAAGGGCCTGCTCGCCCAGGGCATCCGCTTCGGCGACCGCGTCGCGATCATGTCCCGTACCCGCTACGAGTGGACGCTGTTCGACTTCGCGCTGTGGACGATCGGCGCCCAGGTGGTGCCGCTCTACCCCACCTCCTCGGCCGAGCAGTGCTTCTGGATGCTGTACGACGCGGAGGTCACGGCGGCGGTCGTGGAGCACGAGGAGCACGCGATGACGATCGCCACCGTCATCGACCGGCTCCCGCGGCTGCGCCTGCTGTGGCAGCTGGACACCGGCGTCGTGCAGCAGCTGTACGACGCGGGCGGGCACATCGACGACGACGTGGTGCACCGGCACCGGGAGGCGGTCACCCCGGACTCGGTCGCGACCGTCATCTACACCTCCGGAACCACCGGCCGGCCCAAGGGCTGCGTGCTGTCGCACGGCAACTTCATGCACGAGTCGGACACGGTGATCGAGCGCTGGGAGCCGGTGTTCCACAGCAGGAAGGGCGACGAGGCGGCGACGCTGCTGTTCCTGCCGCTCGCCCACGTCTTCGGCCGGATGGTGGAGGTCGCCGCGATCCGCGGCAAGGTCCGTTTCGGCCATCAGCCGCAGCTGAGCGCCTCCGCTCTGCTGCCCGACCTCCAGGCGTTCCGGCCGACGTTCATCCTGGCGGTGCCGTACATCTTCGAGAAGGTGTTCGGCGCCGCCCGCCGCAAGGCGGAGAAGGAGGGCAAGGACGGGCCGTTCGAGAAGGCCGTCGAGGTCGCCGTGAAGTACGCGGACGCCGTCGAGGCCAAGGCGTGGGGCATCGGCCCCGGCCCCTCGGCCGGACTGCGGATGCAGCACCAGTTCTTCGACAAGTTCGTGTACTCCAAGGTGCGCGCCGCCATGGGCGGCAGGATCCGCAACGCGATGTCCGGCGGCTCGGCGATGGACCGCCGGCTCGGCCTGTTCTTCGCGGGCGCCGGGGTGCAGATCTACGAGGGCTACGGGCTGACCGAGTCCACCGCGGCGGCCACCGCCAACCCGCCCGAACGCACCCGCTACGGCACGGTCGGGCAGCCCATCCCGGGCAGCACCGTGCACATCGCCGACGACGGCGAGATCTGGCTGCACGGCGACAACGTCTTCCAGGGCTACCTCCACAACAAGAAGGCCACCGACGAGACCCTGCACGACGGCTGGCTGGCCACCGGCGACCTCGGCTCCCTCGACGAGGACGGCTATCTGACGATCACCGGCCGCAAGAAGGAGATCCTGGTGACCTCCGGCGGCAAGAGCGTGGCGCCGGGCGTGCTGGAGGAGCGGGTGCGCGACCACCCGCTGGTCTCCCAGTGCATCGTCGTCGGCAACGACCGTCCCTATGTCGCCGCGCTGGTCACCCTCGACACGGAGGCCGTCGAGCACTGGCTCCAGATGCGCGGCAAGCCGCGGATGCCGGCGGCCCGGCTGGTGCACGACCCCGACCTGGAGACGGAGGTCCGCCGAGCGGTGGTCGCCGCCAACACGCTGGTCTCCCAGGCCGAGTCGATCCGCACCTTCCGTATCCTCGCCCAGCCGTTCACCGAGGAGCACGGTCTGCTGACCCCGTCCCTGAAGCTGAAGCGCAAGGCCATCGAGAACGCGTACGCCGACGAGGTGGAGGCGCTGTACCGGATCTGAGCGGGACCGCGCCGCCCCAGCCACCCGGCCCGGTTCCAGCTGGTTCCAGCCGGTTCCAGCAGGTTCCAGCCGGTTCCGGCAGGAACGGCCGCTCAGGAATGCGATCAGGCTCGTGATCGTTGACGATGGGACCGACACACGACGACAAGCGAAGGATCGAGAAGCTCGTGAGCAGCAAGGTCCCCCCGATCATCCTCAACAACGGCGTCGAGATGCCCCAGCTGGGCTTCGGTGTCTGGCAGGTGCCGGACGACGAGGCGGAGCGGGCCGTCGCCACCGCGCTGGAGGCCGGGTACCGCAGCGTCGACACAGCGGCGATCTACGGCAACGAAGAGGGCACCGGCAAGGCCATCGCCGCGTCCGGCATCCCGCGCGAGGAGGTCTTCGTCACCACCAAGCTCTGGAACAGCGACCAGGGGTACGACTCCACGCTGCGCGCCTTCGACGCGTCGCTGGCCAAGCTCGGACTGGAGTACGTGGACCTCTACCTGATCCACTGGCCGACGCCGGCCCGGGGGAAGTTCGTCGACTCCTACAAGGCGTTCGAGAAGCTGCACGCGGCCGGGCGCATCCGGGCAATCGGCACCTCCAACTTCCTTCCGGAGCACCTGGAGCGCCTGATCGCCGAGACCTCGGTGATCCCGGCGGTCAACCAGATCGAGCTGCACCCGCACCTCCAGCAGCACGCCGCCCGCGAGTACCACGCGGAGCAGGGCATCGCCACCGAGGCCTGGTCGCCGCTCGGCCAGGGCAAGGGCCTCCTGGAGGTCCCGGCGATCGTGGCGATCGCACAGAAGCACAACCGCACGCCCGCCCAGATCGTGCTGCGCTGGCACCTCCAGCTCGGCAACGTCGTGATCCCGAAGTCCGTGACGCCCTCCCGGATCCGGGAGAACATCGAGGTCTTCGACTTCAGCCTGGACGACGAGGACCTCGCGGCGATCAGCGCCCTGAACGAGGACCGGCGCCTGGGCCCGGACCCGGCGAAGTTCGACATGGCCTGACCCGGCCGGCCCACGGCGCGCCCCGGACCACTGCCCGGCGGTTCCGGGGCGCGCCGCGCTTCGTCGCTGTTGAAACGCACCTCCCGGTAAGGAAACTTTCCTGACAGAAGGAGCCCGCAGTGCACATACGAAGACCGCCCCTCGCCACGGCCCTCGGCGCGGCCCTGCTCACCACGGGAATGCTCCCCGCGCACGCCTCCGGCGCCGCCGGACCCCGGTCCGAACGGGAGGGCTCGGTCGGCGCCGCCGACCTGCTCGCCAAGGTGAAGACCTGCCGGCAGATATCCAACGGCAAGTACCGCACGGATGCGGGCGCTTCGGCCACGGTCCCCGTGTGCGGCAAGAACGGTGCGGTGTTCTGGAAGGCCGACATGGACATCGACTGCGACGGCCAGCGCACCACCCACTGCAACGAGAGAATCGACCCCTGGTTCCAGAACGACACGGCCTTCCACCAGTCCGACGGCCGGCCGCTCAAGTCCGAGTCGCTGCCGTACGTCGTGGTCCCGAGCCCGAGCGGCATCTGGAACTACGCCGGATCCGGCATCAGCGGCGGCAGCGTGGTGGCCGTGATCCACAACAACAGGGTCGAGTACGCGGTCGTCGGCGACACCGGCCCCTCGAAGATCATCGGTGAGGCCTCGTACGCCACCGCCAAGGCCCTCGGCATCAACCCGGACCCGGTCACCGGCGGCGTCGACTCCGGCGTGACGTACATCCTGTTCAGGAACTCCCGGGCCTCGCCGATCGAGAGCCACAGCGCGGCGGTCGCGCTCGGCGAGCGGCTGGCGAGGGAGTTCATCGCCGCCAACTGAGCCAGGAGGGCGGGTCGGCTCAGTCGGGCCGGCGTCAGGGTCACCCCCACGCCCCTGCCGACCAGCACGATCCGCCCCGGCGAAGTCACGGAGCCGCCGCCCGCCGCGCCCGGTGACGGCCACCCGGTGCCCGGCGCCGGGCACCCGCCGTGCCCCTGCGGCTCAGCCGGTCCGCACCCCCGTGTACACCGTGTACGCCTTGAGCACGAAGAGGTCGCTCCTGCGGTGCACGCTCGCCTCGTCCTCGGGGTCGAGGAGCCGGTCGAGGGTGGCACGGTCCTCGTCGTCGACGCCGCTCTCCAGGGACTCGCGGAGCCGGTTCAGGTCGGCGGCGACGTAGGCCCGGGCCGGATCGGAGACCGGGGCGGGCAGGTCGAGCAGGAAGCTGCGGGTGCCGCTGGGCTTCAGTCCCGCGGACGCCAGCAGCGCCGGCCAGTCCTCGGTCTCGGCGACCGAGCCCGGCAACTCCGCCCGCATGCGCGCGAACCAGTCCTCCTGCACCACGTCGAGACGCGCCTGGAGGCCCGGCCGGCCGATGCCGAGGTCGCGGGGCAGGAACCGGGCGGGCAGACCGCCCTCCAGCAGGGCGAGCGTGCCGCCGGGCGCCAGCCGTTCCGCGAACGCGGCGAGGGCGGCCCGCTGGTCGCCCAGGTGGTGCAGGCTGTTGCCGGCCCACAGCAGGTCCGCCGGGTATTCCAACTCATCCAGCACGTTGGGGAGTTCACCGGTGAGTGTGCCGAGGCGATCGGCCAGGCCGAGGCGGGCGGCCCGGGCCCGGGCCCGCTCCAGCAGCGGCTCGGAACCGTCCACCGCGACGACCCGCGCGCTCGGGAACGCCTCGGCGAAGAGGCCGGAGATCACACCCGGCCCGCTGCCGGCGTCGACGACCAGGCCGGGCTCGGGCGCCTGCTCCCCCAGCCACGCCATGACCTTCCCGTACAGGGGCGCGAACAGCTCCGCCTGGGCTTCGAGCAGCGGAGCCATGACGGACCAGTCGATGTCGGTGTGACCGTGGCCGTGGCCGTGGTGGTCGTGCCGGCCGGGGTGAGCCCCCTCGTGGTCGTGGTGTCCGTGGGGTAGGTGCGCCATCTGATCAGCCTCTCTTGTCCGGTGCGGCCAGCCTGCGCCGACGCACCGGGAGAGGGCCACTCCTGTTGCCGAGGCGGCAAAACGGCCGGGGGGCGTGTGCCCCCCGGCCGCGGGGAGGAGCCGTTCGCCGCCCACCGGGGCCGCCCGGCAGGGCCGGCCCCGGCAGATCGCCTCAGATCACGGCAGAGGCGGGTACGCGTTCTTCATCAGCTCCTGGAACTGGGCGGAGAACCAGTGCCCGGAGACCGGAGCGTTCGCCAGCGCGCCCGACGCGCTGTTGCCGTTGCGGGCGTTGCCCCCGTAGGTCGGGTCGCACATGCGGTCGAAGCCCTTGCCCTCGTCGTTCGGGATGGCCGAGCTGGAACCGTCGGACTCCCCCGGAGGCTTCATCCACACGTAGGCGTCGATACCGGCGGCCGGCGCCGCCTGCGGGCGCTCACCGAGACCGGCACCCGCCTGGTTGCACCAGTTGCCCGTGTTGATGCGACGGTCGTAGCGCCCGCCGTCGACATAGGTGTCCACGCTGGTCTTGGCACCCGGACCGGCCGGACGCGCCGATCCGCCCCAGCCGTTCCTGGAGGTGTCGATCAGCATGCCGATGTTGGAGTTGAAGCCGACCGAGACGAGCTTGTTGCGGAAGGCCTGCGCGAACGACAGCTCGTCGACGTACTGGTTCCAGTCCACCCACTTGGACTGGCGCACCGAGACCCCGTTGACCTGGTCGTTGATCGTGAAGTTGTTCTCCTTCAGCGCGCTGTAGTTGGCCGTGTTGGTGATGAAGCCGGTCACGTCGTTGACGGACGCGCCCTCGCTGGTGGCCGCCTGCTTGAAGATGTCGGCCGACGGGCCGAAGTTGTCGTCCCAGCCGATCCAGCCGTGGTGCCCGGCGTCGATGTAGTTGTAGACGTTCGGGATCTTGCCGAGCTTGGCCAGTGCGTAGCCGACGCCCTTGACGTAGTTGCCGTTGGCCTTCATGGTGTCGCACTGCGGTGTGGCGGTGGCGCGGCCGCTGGTGTTGGTGACCAGGTTCGGCAGCGAGTCGATCTCGATGGTGGTGACGATCCGCAGCGAGGAGTACTTGGAGTCGCCGAGGATGGCCGCGATCGGGTCGATGAACTGGGTCTTGTACTTGTCGATCTCCGTCGGGCCGAGCTCGCCGTTGGAGGCGAGGGCCGCGCAGTCGCGTCCCGGCAGGTCGTAGACGACGACCTGGATGACCTCTTCGCCGCTGCCCTTCTGCTTCAGGGCCTCGTCGAGGTGGGCGCGCAGACCCATGCCGCCGTTCACGCCGTTGATCGCGGCGATGCGGTCGAGCCAGACGCCGGTGGGCTGGCTGGAGACGCGGCTGCCGCCCGGCTCCGCGGCGGCCTTCGCGGACCACTCCGGGTTCACGTACACCTTGGCGCCGGCGTACGGGTTGTCGACCCGGCTTCCGTTGCCGCCGCCCGGGTCACCGCCGCCGGGGTCGCCGCCACCGCTGTCGACGTTGCAGGTGACACCGTCGAGGGTGAAGGCGGCCGGGATCGCGTTGGTGCCGCTGTAGGTGCCCTGGAAGCCGAAGTTGACGGAACCGCCCGTGGGAAGGCTGCCGTTGTAGCTCTCGTTGGCCGCGGTGACGTTGGCACCGCTCTGGCTGATCTTCGCGTTCCAGCCACTGGTGACCTTCTGGTTACCGGCGTAGGTCCACTTCAGCGACCAACTCGACTTGGCGGCGCCGTTGTTCTTGACGGTGACATCGGCGGTGAAGCCGCTGTCCCACTGGTTGACCTTGTAGTCGACGGTACAGGGGACGGCGGCACTGGCGGGTGCGGCGGTCAGCGCCGTCCCCGTGGCCCCGGCCACCAGGGCCATGGCGGCGAGTATCGATGTTCTGGTGCGGCTCATGAGTGCGAAGTGCTCCTTCTTTCCAACGTGACTTGCGGATGGGGGACTTTCGGACTTGCGGCCTTTCGGAAAGAGACGTGCGGACTCGGTGGTTGTGGACGTGGAGTCGCGGACTCGGACGTGCGGGGAGGGACTCAGGGGCTGAGGGCGCGCAGGTGGTCGCGCAGCCCGGCGCCGAACGCCGTGGGCGTACCGTCGTAGGCGGAGATCAGGGACGGCCCGGAGGAGCAGTCCCAGGTGTTCCAGGTCCAGCCCAGGTAGGACAGGCCACGGTCGTCGAACCACTTCATGACCTGGTCGATGAATCCGTGCGAGCAGGTGTTCTCGCCGATCTCCCCGGCCACCAGCGGCACCTGGGCCGCGACCGGGGCGAGGGTGGAGTTCCAGCAGCTCGCGCTGGAGCAGGTGTTGAAGTTGTAGACGTGGTAGGAGGCGCCCAGATTGCCGGTCGGGTCGCTGGGCCGGTAGGTGAGCCACTGGCCGAGGTCGTTGGAGTACGCGAGACCACCGGCGAGGATGACGTTCTTGGCCCCGGCACCGCGGATCGAGTCGACGAGGCTCTGCATGCCGGCGACCTGGTACCCGATGCCCGGACAGGTGCCGCCGTCGCGCCAGCACTGCCAGGCGTCGGTGAGACTGGAGGTCGCCCGGTCCGGATAGGGCTCGTTGAACAGGTCGAAGACGACGGCCTGGTCACCCTTGAAGGTGCTGGCGACCGAGGACCAGAACGACGGGGTGTACTGGGCGTCGGGCATCGGCTTCTGGCAGGTGGCGTGGACGTCGGAGCAGCCCGCCGAGTTGCCGGTGTACTGGCCGTACGTCCAGTGCAGTTCGACGATCGGGGTCATGCCGTACGCCTCGACCCGGGCCACCAGCTCCTTGACCGCGCTGATGTAGTTGGCGCCCGCGTACTGCGGTTTGATGTTGGAAAGACCCAGCCAGCACTCCTCGTTGAGGGGGATACGGACGGCGTTCGCCTTCCAGTCGGCGATCGCCTTGATCGCGGCGTCGTCCACGGGGCCGTCCCAGATGCCGTAGCCCTGGACGCACATGAACTCGCCGCCGGAGCGGTTGACCCCGAGCAGCCGGCGGTTCTTCCCGGCGGCGTCGACCAGCTTGGTGCCCGAGACGTGCAGGGCGGGTGCCTTGCCGTCACCGGTCGGCGGCGGATCCGTCGGAGGTGTGGACGGCTCCGAGTCGACGTTGCAGGTGGTGCCGTTGAGCTTGAACGCCGTCGGCACGGGATTGCTCCCCGACTTGGAGCCTAGGAAACCCGCGCTGACACTCGCGCCGGTGCCCAGCGAGCCGTTGTAGCTCTCGTTGGCGGCGGTCACCGTCGTACCGGACTGGGACCACTTCGCATTCCAGCCCTGGGTGACCTTCTGACCGCCCGCGAAGTCGAAGGTGATACTCCAACTGCTCATCGGAGCCTGGTTGTTGGTTATCTTCACGTCGCCCTGGAAGCCGACGTCCCACTGATTGGTGACGGTGTACTCCACCGTGCACGCGGGTGCGGCTCCGTGCGCCGTGACCGCCGGCACGACCACGCTCCCGAGGAGCGCGACCGCACCGGCGATGGCTAAAAGGACTGAACGCGGGGGGTGTCGCATGAGCGACTCCTTGCAGCTCTGGCGCGCCGTGACGGCCGCGTCGACTGATGGAATCGCTCCCACTGGTTCGAGTGAAGGTAGCGGCAAGTGACGGCGAAGGACAGAGGGGGTGCGAACTTTTGTCGAACTTCCTCAACTCAACACCCTTTAAAGGAGGTTGACCGGCGTCGAATCTTTTCGACTCTTCAAGGACCTTGACCCCCTGGACACCCGTCCGCACTATGGGAGCGCTCCCACTGGTTCACGGCTTGACGCTCCTCCCCCACCTCCCCCGAGCCGCAAGGAGGAACCAGCACATGCATCCCCGACGCAGACGCCGCGGCGTGCGGCGGCTGTGGACCGCCATCGTGGCGGCCCTCGCGCTTCCGCTCACCATGCTGTCGACAGGGTCGACCACCGCGCACGCGGCGGCCCTTCAGTGCAGCGTGGACTACAAGACCAACGACTGGGGCTCCGGCTTCACCGCGGATCTGACCATCACCAACCGCGGTACGGACGTCATCAACGGCTGGACCCTGACCTACGGCTACTCGGGCAACCAGAAGCTCAGCAACGGCTGGAACGGCATCTGGTCGCAGTCCGGCCAGACGATCACCGTGAAGAACGAGTCGTACAACGGGACGATCGCCGCCGGAAGCGCCGTGAACGCCGGTGCCCAGTTCAGCTACAGCGGCACCAACACCGCGCCGACGAGCTTCGCGGTCAACGGCACCACCTGCGCCGGCGCGCATCAGCCCCCGGTGACGGTGCTGACCAGCCCGTCCGCGGGCGCGGTCTACAGCCAGGGCGCCGCCGTACCGCTCGCGGCGACCGCGGCGGCGGCCGACAACGCGAGCATCACCAAGATCGAGTTCTACGACGACACGACCCTGCTGGGCACGGACACGAGCGCGCCCTACTCGCTCTCGGTCTCCAATTTGACCGTGGGCAGTCATTCGCTGGTGGCGAAGGCGTACGACAGCCTCGGCGCCTCCGCGGAGTCCACGCCGGTCGGCATCACGGTCGCCTCGGGCCCCGCGGTGGTCGCCTCACCCACCCAACTCGGCGTGCAGCAGGGCAAGTCGGGGACCTTCGACGTCAAACTGTCGGGCCAGCCCAGTTCCAATGTGACGGTCGGGGTCACCCGTACGTCCGGCAACACGGGCCTGTCGGTGACCGGCGGTTCCTCGCTCACCTTCACACCGGCCAACTGGAACACCGCGCAGAAGGTGACCGTCACCGCGGACTCCTCGGGCACCGGCTCGGCGGTCTTCACGGCCTCGGCGACCGGCTACACCAAGGCCACGGTCACCGTGACGGAGCTGGCCGCCTCCAAGACGTACGACGCCCGCTTCCTGGACCTGTACGGGAAGATCACCAACCCGGCGAACGGGTACTTCTCCCCCGACGGCATCCCCTACCACTCGGTGGAGACGCTGATCGTGGAGGCGCCCGACCACGGCCACGAGACCACGTCGGAGGCGTACAGCTACCTCCTGTGGCTCCAGGCCATGTACGGCAAGGTGACGGGCGACTGGTCCAAGTTCAACGGCGCCTGGTCGATCATGGAGAAGTACATGATCCCCACCCACGCCGACCAGCCGACCAACTCCTTCTACACCGCCTCCAAGCCGGCGACGTACGCGCCCGAGCTGGACACGCCCAACCAGTACCCGGCGAAGCTCGACTCCGGGGTGTCGGTGGGTCCTGACCCGATCGCGTCCGAGCTGAAGTCCGCCTACGGCACGGACGACATCTACGGCATGCACTGGATCGAGGACGTCGACAACGTCTACGGCTACGGCAACACGCCGGGCGGTCAGTGCGAGGCCGGCCCCACGGCCAAGGGACCGTCGTACATCAACACCTTCCAGCGCGGCGCCGAGGAGTCGGTCTGGGAGACGGTGCCGCAGACCACCTGCGACGCCTTCAAGTACGGCGGCAAGAACGGCTATCTGGACCTGTTCACCGGTGACGACTCCTACGCCAAGCAGTGGAAGTACACCGACGCCCCCGACGCCGACGCGCGCGCCGTCCAGGCCGCGTACTGGGCCGACCTGTGGGCAAGGGCGCAGGGCAAGGGAGCCGATGTGTCGGCCACCGTCGCCAAGGCGGCGAAGATGGGCGACTACCTGCGGTACTCGATGTACGACAAGTACTTCAAGAAGATCGGCAACTGTGTCGGGCCCTCCTCCTGCCCCGCCGGCACCGGCAAGGACGCCTCGCACTACCTGCTCTCCTGGTACTACGCCTGGGGCGGGGCTACCGACACCTCGGCGGGCTGGGCCTGGCGCATCGGCTCCAGCCACGTACACGGCGGCTACCAGAACCCGCTCGCCGCGTACGCGCTGAGCAGCAACGCCGACCTGAAGCCCAAGTCGGCGACGGGCGTGGCGGACTGGAGCAAGTCGCTCCAGCGGCAACTGGAGTTCTACCGGTGGCTCCAGTCCTCCGAGGGCGCCATCGCGGGCGGCGCGACCAACAGCTGGCAGGGCCGTTACGCCACCCCGCCGGCCGGCACGTCGACCTTCTACGGCATGTACTACGACTGGCAGCCGGTCTACCACGACCCGCCGTCCAACCAGTGGTTCGGCTTCCAGGCCTGGTCGATGGAGCGGGTCGCCGAGTACTACCAGCAGACGGGTGACGCCGCCGCGAAGACGGTGCTCGACAAGTGGGTCAAGTGGGCGCTGTCCAAGACCACGGTCAACCCCAACGGCACCTTCCAGATCCCCTCCACGCTCCAGTGGTCGGGTCAGCCGGACACCTGGAACGCCTCCTCCCCCGGCTCCAACAGCGGGCTGCACGTCACCGTCGCCGACTACACCAACGACGTCGGTGTGGCCGCCGCGTACGCCAAGACCCTGACGTACTACGCCGCCAGGTCCGGGGACGCGCAGGCCAAGTCGACGGCGAAGGCGCTGCTGGACGGCATGTGGAACAACAACCAGGACAGCCTGGGCATCGCCGTCCCGGAGACCCGCACCGACTACAGCCGGTTCGGCGACAAGGTGTACGTGCCCAACGGCTGGACCGGCACGATGCCGAACGGCGACAAGATCGACTCCTCGTCGACGTTCGCCTCGATCCGTTCCTTCTACAAGAACGACCCGGCCTGGTCGAAGATCGAGTCCTACCTCAAGGGCGGCGCGGCCCCGGTCTTCACCTACCACCGGTTCTGGGCGCAGGCGGACATCGCCCTCGCCATGGGTTCGTACGCGGAGCTCCTCGAATAAGTCCCCGCTGAACGCTCCGTGTACCGGGGCCCGTCATCCGCCGACGGGACCCCGACCGGGCGGCTCCCTCACGGGGGGAGCCGCCCGGTCGTCACGTCCTTCCCGCTCCTGCCTCCTGCCCTCCGTCGAGAGGAGCCCCACCGTGCGAAGAACCCCCCGCACCGCCCGTGTCCTGACGGCCGTGTTCGCACTCGCCGCCGGACTGCTCGCCGGCGCCCCGTCCGCGGCGGCCCGGCCCGCCGCACCGACCGCGGTCGCGGCGGACACGTACACCTGGAAGAACGCCCGCATCGACGGGGGCGGCTTCGTCCCCGGCATCGTGTTCAACCGCAGTGAGAAGAACCTGGTCTACGCCCGCACCGACATCGGCGGCGCCTACCGCTGGCAGCAGTCGACGAAGACCTGGACCCCGCTGCTGGACTCGGTCGGCTGGGACGACTGGGGCCACACCGGCGTCGTCTCCCTCGCCTCCGACTCCGCCGCCCCCGACCGGGTGTACGCCGCCGTCGGCACGTACACCAACAGCTGGGACCCGGGCAACGGCGCCGTGCTGCGCTCCACCGACCGGGGCGCGAGCTGGAAAAAGGCCGACCTGCCGTTCAAGCTCGGCGGCAACATGCCGGGCCGCGGGATGGGCGAGCGGCTGGCGATCGACCCGAACAAGAACAGCGTGCTGTACCTGGGCGCGCCCAGCGGCAAGGGCCTGTGGCGGTCGACGGACTCGGGGGCGACCTGGTCGCGGGTCACGAGCTTCACCAACCCGGGCAACTACGCGCAGGACCCGAGCGACACGTCCGGCTACGCCAGCGACAACCAGGGCGTCGTCTGGGTCACCTTCGACGAGTCCACGGGCACCTCGGGCAACGCGACGAAGACCGTCTACGCAGGGGTCGCCGACAAGGACAACGCGGTGTACCGCTCGACGGACGCGGGCGCGACCTGGCAGCGGCTGCCGGGGCAGCCGACCGGGTACCTGGCCCACAAGGGCGTGCTGGACGCGAAGAACGGCTACCTGTATCTCGCCTACAGCGACACGGGCGGGCCGTACGACGGCGGCAAGGGCCAGTTGTGGCGGTACGCGACCGCGACCGGCACCTGGACCAACATCAGCCCGGTCGCGGTGGCCGACACCTACTACGGCTTCAGCGGTCTGACGCTCGACCGCCAGCACCCGGGCACGGTCATGGCGACGGCCTACAGTTCCTGGTGGCCGGACACGCAGATCTTCCGCTCCACCAACAACGGCGCGACCTGGACGCAGGCCTGGGACTACACGTCGTACCCGAACCGCTCGAACCGCTACACGATGGACGTGTCGTCCGCACCCTGGCTGACCTTCGGCGCCAACCCCTCACCGCCCGAACAGACCCCGAAGCTGGGCTGGATGACGGAGGCGCTGGAGATCGACCCGTTCGACTCCGACCGGATGATGTACGGCACGGGCGCGACGATCTACGGCACCGAGAACCTCACCGGATGGGACGGCGGCGGCCAGTTCACCGTGCGCCCGATGGTGCAGGGCCTGGAGGAGACCGCGGTGAACGACCTGGCGTCGCCGCCCTCCGGAGCGCCGCTGCTCAGCGCGCTGGGCGACATCGGCGGCTTCCGGCACACGGATCTGGCGAAGGTCCCGTCGATGATGTTCACCTCCCCCACCTTCACCACGAGCACCGGTCTGGACTTCGCCGAGACGAACCCGAACACGGTGGTGCGGGTGGGCGACACGGACTCGGGCGCGCACATCGGGTTCTCGACCGACAACGGCGCCAACTGGTTCGCCGGCACCGATCCGTCGGGCGTGAGCGGCGGCGGGACGGTCGCGGCCGCCGCGGACGGCAGCCGGTTCGTGTGGAGTCCGGCGGGCACGGGCGTGCGGTACACGACGGGCTTCGGGTCCTCGTGGTCGGCGTCGGCCGGGATCCCGGCGGGCGCCGTCGTGGAGTCGGACCGGGTGGATCCGAAGACCTTCTACGGCTTCAAGTCCGGCAAGTTCTACGTGAGTTCGGACGGCGGCGCCACCTTCACCGCCTCGTCGGCCACGGGTCTGCCCAGCGGTGACAGCGTGCGCTTCAAGGCGCTGCCGGGCACGAAGGGCGACATCTGGCTGGCGGGCGGCGCGAGCGACGGCGCGTACGGCCTGTGGCACTCGACCAACAGCGGCGCGTCCTTCACCAAGCTGGCGGGCGTCGAGCAGGCCGACACCATCGGCTTCGGCAAGGCGGCGAGCGGCGCCTCGTACCAGACGCTGTACACCAGCGCGAAGATCGGCGGGGTGCGGGGCATCTTCCGCTCCACCGACAAGGGCGCGAGCTGGACCCGGATCAACGACGACGCCCACCAGTGGGGTTGGACCGGCGCGGCGATCACGGGCGACCCCCGGGTATACGGCCGCGTGTACGTCTCCACCAACGGCCGCGGCGTGATCTACGGCGACACCTCCGGCACCGGCGGCGGGGACACGGGCGGAGGAGACACGGGCGGTGGGGACTCGGGTGGAGGCACGACACCGCCGCCGGCCGGCCCCTGCGCGGTGACGTACAAGGTCACCAACCAGTGGACCGACGGCTTCCAGGCCGACGTCCAGCTGACCAACACCGGTTCCACGGCCTGGAACGGCTGGTCGCTCACCTGGTCCTTCCCGAACGGGCAGAAGGTGACCCAGTTGTGGAACGCCGACTACTCCCAGTCGGGCGCGTCGGTGACGGCGCGGAACGTGAGCTGGAACGGCACCGTGGCGGCCGGTTCCTCGGTGGGCTTCGGCTTCACGGGGAGCTGGTCGGGGACCAACGGCAGACCGGCCGCCTTCACGGTCGGCGGTCAGGCCTGCACGGTCTCCTGACGGGGGGAGGGGCGCGTGCCGGACGCGGCACGCGCCCCTTCGTCCGGGCCCGTCGGCTCCCTGCTCCTTGCTCCCCCTCGCGGAAGCTCCCCCGCACTCCCCCGCACTCGCCCTCGCTCCTCCTTCACTCCTCCTGCTCTCCCTCGCGGAAGCTCCCCCGCACTCGCCCTCGCTCCTCCTTCACTCCTGCTGTTCCTCCTTGCGGAACGCCCGCAGGGTGAAGACCGGGTCCGGGCGGCGGCGGTCCTGGTCGGGCAGGACCGCCAGCCGCGCGGCGAAGGCGTCGGCGAGGGGTTCGCCCGGCGGCAGCGTGACGAACCAGCCGCGGCGCAGGTCGGCGATGGTGCTGCGGGGGCTGCGGCCCTGGTCGCGGCCCGGGAAGAGGGCCTGTCCGGCCGGGACCAGGCCGTACGCGGCGGCGTACTCGGTGACGAGGCCGGCGTCGTCGCGGGCCGGGCGGCGGGGCCGGGAGGCGAGCACGGCGTCGATGTCGCTGCCGACGTTGTGCGCGGCGGCCTTGTCGACGGTGGTGATGTACACCCCGCCGGGCCGGAGCACCCGGGCGCACTCGGCGACGATCGCCCGCGCGTCCTCGGGGCCGGGCGCCAGATGCAGCAGCCACACGCTGGTGACGGCGTCGAACCGGCCGTCGGGGAAGGGCAGGCTGCGGCTGTCGGCGAGCACGACGGCACCGGGCAGGCGTGCCCCGGCGTGCCGGGCCATCACGGGCGCCCGGTCGACTCCGGTCACCCGAAGGCCGGCGCGGGCGGCGGCGAGGCGGCGCGTCACGATGCCGGTGCCGCAGCCCGCGTCGAGCAGTTCGCGCGTCTGCCGCGGCACGAAGCCGAGGACGGCCTCCGCCGCGGCCTCCGCTCTCGGTTCGCCGCCGCGCGAGGCGTCGTAGCGCTCGGCTTCCTCGTCGTAGTCCAGCACGCGGATCCCCCCACCCCGCCCCGGCGGCCGCTCAGCTCGCCCCGTGTCCCGGTGCGAGGTCCTGCACCATGCGGGCGAGTTCGAAGTCCTTCTCGGTGACGACGCCGCCCGCGCTGTGGGTGTTCACGCTGAGCGAGACCGTGTTGTAGCCCAGGGTCAGGTCGGAGTGGTGGTTGAGCTCCTCCTGCACCTGGGCGATGTGCACGACCATCGCCGTCGCCGCGAAGTGCGAACCGAGCCGGAAGGAACGGGCGAGGCGGTCCCCGTCGACGGACCAGCCGGGCAGTTCGGCCAGCCGGTCCTCGATCTCCTTGGGCGACAGCGGTGCGACGGGCATGGGACCGGCTCCCTTCCTGGACCTCTCCTGGACCTCGCCTTCCCGTTCAGACTGCCACAGGAGGGCCGCCGCGTCCCGGGCCGGAACGGGCCGTAGGGTCTTTCGTTCGGATCAGGCCGGACCCCGCGAGCCCGGCGTGATCCGAACGAGAGGCCCTGGGCTCAGCCGGCCACGCACTCGGCCGCGAGGTCGTCCGCCAGGGCGGCGATCCTGGCGCGGCCCTCGACGTGTTCCACCCAGGTGTGCGGCAGGCCGTGGTCGCCGTGCCGGGCGCCGAGGATGTTTCCGCAGATGGAGCCGGTGGAGTCGCTGTCACCCGAGTGGTTGACGGCGAGCAGCAGGGCGTCCTCGACGGTCGGGGCGGCCAGGGCGCTGTAGACGCCGATGGCGAGGGCCTCCTCGGCGACCCATCCGGCGCCGAGCCGCTGAAGCCTCTCGGGCGTCGCAGTGCCCTGTGCGGCCAGGTCGAGGGCCTGCTCCAGGGCGGCACTGGTCTCCTCGTGCCCGGGGTAGGGGGTCCCCCGTGTTCGAGCGGAGCCGTGAGCTTCGGGGCGGGCGAGCAGCCGCAGCGCGCGCAGGACCGCGCCCTCGACGGAGTCCCCGGACACGAGGTACGCGACGATCGCGGCGAGCGCGCCGGCCGCGTAGTAACCGGTGGGGTGGCCGTGGGTCGTCTGGGCGCAGCGGGCGGCCATGCCGAAGGCGGTGGCGGGGTCGGTGCGGGTCAGCCCGAAGGGCGCCGAGCGCATCACGGCGCCGCAGCCCTTGGAGTCGGAGTTGACCGGGCCGGGCGGGCCGAGTCCGGCCGCCGGATCGGGCACGAAGTCCTGGGCGAGCCCGGACAGGCAGGCGTTTCCGGGGGCGCGGCGGGCGTACAGCCACCGTTCGGTGATCAGTCCGCCGCGCGGACCCTCGTAGGAGCCCCCGGAGGGCCCGGCCATCTCACTGTCCTCGGGGCCCTGCCTGCGCTGGGTCTCCAGCCAGCGTTCGTAGGCCCAGCGCACCAGGCGGGGCCAGCCGCCGCCGATGCCCCGCAGCCGCTCGCGCTCGTGGGCCTGGCGCAGGCCCTCCACGGTGAACAGGGTCATCTGGGTGTCGTCGGTGATACGGCCCACCACGCCGTCCCCGTCGGGCACCAGGCCGGTCACGCCGCGCGGGCCGTGCACGGCGCGGATCCGGTCCAGGGAGTCGAACTCCACCGGATAGCCGAGGGCGTCCCCGACGGCGCCGCCCAGCAGGCAGCCGCGCACTCTGGCGCGGTACACCGCCGTCGCCTCCCAGGACGGCTTCCACGGCTCGGTCATACGCCCCCTCCTCGACTACGGTCGTGCGTATGGCCATTGTCGCGTCCGGCACCACCGTGTCCCCCATCGCCCCCGCGGCCCAGGGCGTGGGCCCGTTGCTGCGGTCCTGGCGGGAGCGGCGGCGGATCAGCCAGCTCGAACTGGCGCTGCGCGCCGACTCCTCGGCCCGGCACATCAGCTTCGTCGAGACCGGACGGTCCCGGCCGAGCGAGGAGATGGTGCTGCGGCTGGCGGAGCACCTGGAGGTGCCGGTGCGGGAGCGCAACGCCCTGCTGCTGGCCGCCGGTTACGCCCCGAGGTACCGGCAGACCCCGCTGGACGACCCGGCGCTCGGCCCGCTGCGCGAGGGCCTGGAGCGGCTGATCCGGGGATACGAGCCGTATCCGGCGCTGGTGGTCGACGCGGCCTACGACGTGGTGAGCGCGAACCGGGGCATCACGATGCTGCTGGAGGGCATCCCGGAGCGGCTGCTGGCCGCGCCGCTGAACGCGATGCGGCTGACCCTGCACCCGGACGGTCTGGCGCCGCGCATCCGCAATCTGCGCGAGTGGCGCGGGCATCTGCTCGCCCAGATGGAGCGGCAGGTCGCGCTGCACCGCTCGGCCGCGCTGTGCGAACTGTACGACGAGGTGGCGGCCTACCCGGTGCCGCGGAGCGCTCCGGAGACGGCGGAGCCGTCCGGGCAGGCGCCGTACTTCGCGCTGCCGATGCGGATCGAGCACGACGGGCGGGTACTGTCGTTCGTCTCCTCCATCTCCACCTTCAACACGCCCATGGACGTGACGGTGGCGGAACTGGCGATCGAGACGTTCCTGCCCGCCGATCCGGACACCGTCGAGTACCTTCACTCGTCGTGGGCGGGAAAGAGCCGGGAGGCGTGGCGTGAGTGAGCGGCGGGCGGCGCCCACCGTGGGCCAGGTGGTGCTCGGCAGACGGCTTCAGGAACTGCGGGAGAAGGCCGGGCTGGGACGCGAGGCGGCCGCGCGCGTCCTGCGGGTGGCCCCCGCGACGGTACGGCGGATGGAGACGGCCGAGGTCGCCCTGAAGATCCCGTACGTGCAGATGCTGCTGAGCGCCTACGGAGTGGGCGACGAGGCGGCCGCCGCGTTCGTCGCGCTGGCCGAGGAGGCCAACGCACCGGGCTGGTGGCAGCGGTTCCACGACGTGCTGCCGGAGTGGTTCAGCCTGTACGTGAGCCTGGAGGGCGCCGCCCGGCTGATCCGCTCCTACGAGCCGCATTTCGTGCCGGGGCTGCTCCAGACGGAGGGCTACGCGCGGGCGGTGCTGGAGGCGGGGACGGTCGGGCAGCGCAGGCCGGACGCGGTCGAGCGGCACGTGTCCCTGCGGATGGCCCGGCAGCAGCTGCTGGAGCGGGCCGATCCGCCGCACCTGTGGGTGATCATCGACGAGACGGTGCTGCGGCGGCCGGTGAGCGACCGCCCCGAGGTGATGCGCGAGCAGCTCGACAAGCTGCTCCACTACACCGAGCGGGACCGGGTGACGGTGCAGGTCGCCGAGTTCGCGCGGGGACCGCACGCTGGGACGTACGCGCCGTTCTCGCTGTTCCGCTTCGCCGAGCCGGAACTGCCCGACCTGGTCTACACCGAGTACCTGACCGGTGCCCTGTACCTGGACTCCCGCACCGAGGTCTCCGCGCACCTGGAGGTCCTGGACCGCATGACGGCCGCCGCCGCCACCGCCGAGCAGACCCGCGAGCTGCTGCGGAAGTACCGCGAGAACCTGTGAACCGCGCCGCCGGCGACCTGTGTTCCTGGTGCTGCGACCGGAAGGGTGCGGCGAGCCGGTGAACCTTCCCGGTCGCAGCACCAGCTAGGCGGCTCCGCCCCTGGTGTCGCGTTCGTCGTCGACGATCTCCGCGTCCACCACCGTGTCCTCGTCGGGCGGTGCCGTCTGCTGTCCGGTGCTCTCCGTGCCGCTCTGCTGGGCCTGGGCGTACATCGCCTGGCCCATCCGCTGGCTGACGGAGGCCAGTTTGTCGATGGCCGTGCGCAGCGCGGGGGTCTCCGCCTGCTGCTCCAGGAGGGCCTTCACCTCGGCGGCGGCGGCCTCGACCTCCGACTTGGTGTCGGCGGGCACGCGGTCGCCGTTGTCGCGGAGGAAGTTCTCCGTCTGGTAGACGAGCTGCTCGGCCTGGTTGCGGGTCTCGGCGCTCTCCCGGCGCTTGCGGTCCTCCTCGGCGTACTGCTCGGCCTCCCGCATCATGCGGTCGATGTCGTCCTTGGGCAGCGCCGATCCGCCGGTCACGGTCATCTTCTGCTCGCGGCCGGTGGCGAGGTCCTTGGCCGAGACGTGCATGATCCCATTGGCGTCGATGTCGAAGGCGACCTCGATCTGCGGCACCCCGCGCGGAGCGGGCGGCAGACCGGTGAGGTCGAAGACGCCGAGCTTCTTGTTGTACGCGGCGATCTCACGTTCGCCCTGGTAGACCTGGATGCCGACCGAGGGCTGGTTGTCGGTGGCGGTGGTGAAGATCTCCGAACGCCGGGTCGGGATCGTGGTGTTGCGCTCGATGAGCTTGGTCATGATGCCGCCCTTGGTCTCGATGCCGAGGGACAGCGGGGTGACGTCGAGGAGGAGGACGTCCTTGACGTCGCCGCGGATCACGCCCGCCTGGAGGGCGGCGCCCACGGCCACCACCTCGTCGGGGTTGACGCCCTTGTGCGGGTCCTTGCCGGTCAGCTCCCGCACCAGGTCGGTCACGGCCGGCATCCGGGTGGAGCCACCGACGAGGATCACGTGGTCGACGGCCGAGAGCTTGATGCCCGCGTCCTTGACGGCCTGGTGGAAGGGCTTGCGGCAGCGCTCCAGCAGATCGGCGGTGAGCTCCTGGAACTGGGCCCGGGTCAGCTTCTCGTCCAGGTGCAGCGGGCCCTCGGCGGAGGCCGTGATGTAGGGCAGGTTGATCGTCGTCTCGGAGGACGACGACAGCTCGATCTTGGCCTTCTCGGCGGCCTCACGCAGCCGCTGCACCGCCATCTTGTCGTTGCCGAGGTCGACGCCGTACTGGCCCTTGAACCGCTTGACCAGGTGCTCGACGACCCGCTGGTCCCAGTCGTCGCCGCCGAGGTGGGTGTCGCCGTTGGTGGCCTTGACCTCGATGACGCCGTCGCCGATCTCCAGCAGGGAGACGTCGAAGGTGCCGCCGCCGAGGTCGAAGACGAGCACGGTCTGCTCCTCGCCCCGGTCCAGGCCGTAGGCGAGCGCGGCGGCCGTCGGCTCGTTGATGATCCTCAGGACCTTCAGCCCCGCGATCTCCCCGGCCTCCTTCGTCGCCTGCCGCTGGGCGTCGTCGAAGTACGCCGGCACGGTGATCACCGCGTCCGTGACGTCCTCGCCGAGGTAGGCCTCCGCGTCCCGCTTCAGCTTCTGCAGGACGCGCGCGGACAGCTCCTGCGCCCGGTAGCGGGTGCCGTCGACGGAGCCCTGATCCGGGAAGCGCCAGTTCGCGTCCCCCATGTGGCGCTTGACCGAGCGTGCGGTGCGCTCCACGTTCGTCACCGCCTGCCGCTTGGCCACCTCGCCGACGAGTACCTCGCCGTTCTTGGCGAACGCCACGACCGACGGCGTGGTGCGCGCGCCCTCGGCGTTGGCGACGACGGTGGGGTCGCCGCCTTCCAGCAGGGCCACCACCGAGTTCGTCGTCCCGAGATCGATCCCGACCGCACGTGCCATCTTCGTCCCCTTCCGGGCGCCTCCTGCTCTCCAGCACAAAACTTGAGTGCGCCGTTGTCAATGCCGCGTACCCGCCGGCTGCCGCTCTACCCGGGAACGCCGGTGCCGCGCCCGGGACGAGGGGCGCGGCACCGTCGGACGTGGGTCTCGCCTCAGGCGAGCTTCGCGTCCAGGGTGATCGTCGTACCGGTCAGGGCCTGGCTGACCGGGCAGTTCTTCTTGGCTTCCTCGGCCGCGGCGACGAACGCGTCGTTGTCGATGCCGGGGACCGTGCCCTCGACGCTGAGGTGAATGCCCGTGATGCCCTCGCCCGGCTGGAAGGTGACGTCCGCCTTCGTCCGCAGGGTGGTGGGCGGGGTGCCGGCGCCGGCGAGGCCGTGCGACAGCGCCATGGAGAAGCAGCTGGAGTGGGCGGCTGCGATCAGCTCCTCGGGACTGGTCTTCCCGTTCGCCTGCTCGGCGCGCGACGGCCAGGACACCGGCTGCTGGCCGATGCCGGAGGAGTCGAAGGTGACGACGCCGTTGCCCTCGAGCAGGTTGCCTTCCCAGACGGTGTGAGCGGTGCGCGTGGTTGCCACGGTTGGTTCCATACCTTTCGCCAGGGTTCCCGTTGCCGGGATTCCGTAACCGCCATCCGATCACATCCGCGCCGCGCACAACCACCGAGCGGGCCGCGACCTGCCGGAGAAGGTGTGTGAATCGCCTGCCGGACGGCGGGGGTAGGCCCTACAGTCCGTTTCATGGTCGAACTCTTCCAAGTCCTCGGGGGAATCGCGGGATTTGGTGGGATCGCTCTCGGTGTCCTGTACCTGCTCTACCGGGACCTCGTGCGCGACATCATCCGCAGGCGGATGTTCCGGACGCTCACGTCGGCGCAGGCGACCGCCCTGTTCGGGGCCGTGGTCGTGCTGGCCTTCGCCGTGGCGATCCTGGGGATCTTCGCCACCCTCGCCGAAAGCACGGGTGTCCGGCAGTTCCTGGTCCTCGTGGGCATGCTGCTGCTGTTCCTGCTGGCGGTGCTGTTCCTCGCGGTGCGCCTGGTCACCGGCCCCGCCGCCCGCGCGAAGGCCGGCGGCGGCAGCGGTGCGGAGCGCAGGCTCACCACGGTGCGCCGGCACGTCGAGAGCGGGGAGGCCGACCAGGCGGAGCGCGCCCTGGAGGCGTCCCGGCTGGACCGCGAGTCGTCCGTGTTCTGGTACTGGAAGGCCAGGATCGCGCTGGTCCGGTCCAACCTCGACGTGGCGTACGGCTATGTCGAGGAGGCGCTGAAGCTGGACGGGCGGGACCCGTACTGCATCGCGCTGAAGATAGAGCTGCTTCTGCTGGCGGGCGACCCCGACCGGCGTGACCGGGCCGCGCGGCTGTCGGTGGAGAGCACCGGATTGAGCCGCGAACTCGACGCGTGGCTGCGTCAGTTGCGGGCCGAGGGAATGTTCGGCGGTGGGGTGCGCACCCGCACGGAGCTCGAGGCGCGGTGCCCGCTTCCCACCCGTACCACGGAGGATGCCCATGCGGAGTGAGCGGAGCAGGCACGGGGAGCGGCGGAAGGCGGTCCTCTTCCTCCCGCCGGCCACCGCCGCCGGCGGGGGCCCCGGCGGTGGGTCGTACGGGTCGTACCAGGAACCGGAGGAGGCGCTGAGGGAGGCCCTGACCGCCGCGGCCGGGGCGGACCTGCTCCCGGTTGCTCCGCCGGCCCGCTCGGCGGAGGAGGCCGACGCACTCCTCGCCCGGCACCCGGACGCGGTGCTCCTGATCCACCCCGGCGGTCGGATCCCGCGCGCCGCGCGCCCCCGGCCGGGCGGCGCGCTGTGGCAACTCCTGCGCTGCGGAGCAGGACTTCGGCTGTGCGAACCGGCCACGGTGGCGGAGGCCTCATTACCGGAAGGCTCGTTGCGCCCGGAGGGGGCCTCTCGCGTGGAGGGTGCCTCGTCGGCGGCGGGGGCGTCGTCCTCGGAGGAGTCGTCGCTCCCACCGGATGCCCCGCTTCCGGGCGGCTCGGCCGCGCCGGGACCCATGGGCCCCGACGACGAGGACCGGCTGGCGCTGCTGGTGGTGGAGCTGCCCCGGGAGGGTGCTCCGGCCGCGGCCGGGCGGGCGGTACGCGCCGAGCGCGCGCCGCTGTGCCGGGACTTCGCGGCCCGCGTCGGACTGCCGGCCGGGCCGGTGCTCGGGGAGAGCGCCGAGGACTGGGCGGTGGAGCTACGACGGGCCGTGCGCAGGAACCTGACCCTGACGGCGGTCGTGCACCCCGGGATCGCCCCGCCCGCCCCGGACGGCCCGGACGCCCTGCTGTGGGGATGGCTGCGGGCGGGTCGGGAGATCCGGTCGGCGTTCGCCCCGCTCGACGGGCGGTTCTCCCTGCGGCGGTCGGGGGCGGCGTCCGACCGGGAACCCGGCAGCACCCACCTCGGCCGTCTGAGCGCTCCGCCTCCGGACGCGGACGACTGGCTCTTCCCCGCCTCCCTCGACGCGGAGATCCGGGCACCCGGGCAGCGCGCCGCGCAACCTCCCCCAGGCTCCCGCGGGCCCGCCGGGCCACCGCCGTCCGGCGACGAGGACCACACGTGCGTCCACCGTCCCGGCCCCTTCGGGGTCCCCGAATCGGCGGGGGTCGACTACCTCGGTGCCGCCGCACAACGGCGCACCATCAGCCACGACGCCCAGCCCGCCGGCCGTCGCCCGCCCCTGTTCCGCCGCACCGGGCGGCCCCTCCCCCACGACGGACTCTTCATCCGCCGCAACAGCGCCTTCGGCACCCGTTCCCCCCTCGGCGTGCGGGATCTCATCGAGCAGGGCGTGATCATCGGGCAGGAGCAGATCCGGTTCGACGACTTCGTGGCGGCCCGCACCGAGCAGGTGCCCGGTCCCCCGCCCGGCCGGGCCGTCGGCGTCAGCCACGGGCTGGCGGCCGCGCAGGGCGAGTTCAGGGCCGACGAGGCGACGACCCACTTCCTGGAGATCACCCTCAAGGCGGGCGAGGCACCCCCGGAGGACGCCCCCGCCGAGCCGCTTCCGGTGAACTTCGTCTTCGTCGTGGACACCAGCGGCTCGATGCACGGCGAGAAGCTCGACTGCGTCAAGGCGGCCCTGCAGACCCTCTACGACCGACTGCGGCCGACGGACTGCCTGGGCGTCATCACCTTCGAGCACCACGTCCGCACGGTGCTGCCCGCCACCGCCAAGCGGGAGCTGCCGCGCGAGCGCTTCGCCCAGGTGGTGGCCGGGCTGAGAGCCGGCGGCGGCACGGACATCAACCTCGGTGTGCAGTACGGCATCGACGAGATCGGCCGGAACGCCCTCGGCGGGCGCACGGTCAACTGCCTGTACCTCTTCTCCGACGGCGGCCCGACCTCCGGCGAACGGGACTGGGTCAGGATCCGCACGAACATCGCGGCCAAGCTCCGCGGCGACCTCACCGTGTCGTGCTTCGGCTTCGGCTCCGACGCCCGGATGCCCGAACTGGCGGCGCTGGCCGGGCTGGCCGGCGGTCACGCGACGTTCGTCACCCGTCCCGAGCAGGTGGGCACGGACCTGCTCGCCGACCTGAAGCGGCGCGACCATCTGGCCGCCATCGACATCCAGCTCCGCCTCGACATCGCCCCGGACGTGGAGATCCGCCACCTGTACGGCCACGACCTGGTCACCGACCCGCGCGCCCGGGCGGCGGTGCTGCGGGAGGCGGCCCAGGCGGCCGAGCGCGCACGGCGGGACTACGGCGCCGAGGCCCTCCCGGACCTCATCGCCGAGGAGACCGGCATCCGTATCTTCGCGCCCGACCTCGCGTTCGGGGAGACGTACTGGATCGTCCTCGAACTGACCGTGCCGCCGGGCCGCGAGCCGCACCCCCTGGGCACCGGGGCCGTGCAGTACGTCGACACCGTCACGCGCGAGGGGCACCGGCACGAACTCGGGCTGGCCGCGGACCTCACCCTCACCGAGGAGACCGTGGCCGTGCACGCGATGGGACTGTGGACCAGCGAGGTCACCTTCCACGCGCTGGACGACCTGTACGACCGCGACCGCGACGCGGCGACGAGGCGCCTGAAGCAGCACATCCAGGTGCTGCGGGCCGCGCACAGCCGGCTGCCGGCGCGGGAGTTCCGCGACGACCAGGTCACCCTCCAGAAGCTGATCACGCTGACCGGCTCGCTGGACACGGTGGTGTCGTTCAGCGACCAGCCGCACGGACCGGGCGGCATGGCGCCCGCGGTCATGATGATGAGCGACTTCGGCCGGGTCCGGTCGGGCTTCTGGCCCCACCACTGACCGCCGGCAACGGGGATCAGGCGGCCCGTTCCTCCGGTTCCGCGGTGTGCGGCGCCCCGGTCCCGGCGGCCTCGCGCAGCCAGCGCCGCAGCACGCGGTGGACGTGCTCGGCGCCGACGAGGTCCTCGCCCTCCTGGACCGGCGGGGAGCAGTCGAGCGGCGACAGCAGGAACGGGCGGCCCTGCGCGCCGCCGAGTCCGCCGTGGGAGCCGATCTGCTCCTCGAAGGCGAGGACCTCCCCGTCGGCCGGGTCGTGGCTGGAGTTGACCATGATGTCGGCGGCGTGCGGGAAGGAGTGGGTGCGGCGTACGGCGTCGGCGGCGCCGGCACCGAAGAGCGCCAGCGGGCCGGGGTCGGTGTCGAGCTCGGCCAGCGGTATCCGTACGCCGCGCGCGCCGAGCACGACACCGCCGTGCTCCTCGCTGCGCACGAGCAGGAAGCCGACGCCCGGGTGGTCGGCGAGCGTGGACAGCAGCGCGGGGTGGCGGGCGTCGATCTCCTCCTGGCTCATGCGGTGCGGCACGTCCGGGAAGGAGACCAGGCCGAGGTTGCCGGAGGCCAGCACGACGGGTTCCGAGCGGCGGGAGGGGCGCCGGTCCTCACCGCTCTCCTCGACCGGGCGGCCGAGCGCGGCCCGTACGGCGGCCCGCGCCTCGGCGCCACTGCGCGTCCTTCCCGCCCGGCGCGGCACGGGCAGGCCGCAGCCGGCCCGGACCAGGTCGCCCAGGGTCAGACCGTAGCGGGAGCGGAAGGTCTCGCCGGGGCTCTGCCCGTGGTCGGACAGGAGGACGAACCGGTACGGGCGCGGGGCGTGCTCGGCGACCTTCTCGATGAGCGCCAGCGAGCGGTCCAGACGCCGCAGCACCTGCGCCGCGTCACGGCTGTGCGGCCCGGAGTGGTGGGCCACCTCGTCGTACGCCACCAGGTCGGCGTAGACGGCGGTGCGCCCGGCGAGCAGGTCGCCCATCACGGCGGCCACGACGACGTCCCGTTCGACGACCGTCGCGAAGGCGCGGATCAGCGGGTACAGGCCGCCGCGCGAGACACGCGGGCGCTCCTCGCGGAGCCGGGCGCGCAGGGACTGGCCGATCTCTCGGCCGGCGTCGGCGACGAAGGACAGGAAGGTGCGGACGGCGTTGGCGGGGTCGGAGAAGTAGGCGAAGTAGCCCGCGCGGGAGCGGCTGGCGCGGTCGCGGCGGGCCGCGACCGACAGGACGAGGGCGAGTTCGCCCGCGCCGCCGCCGAAGAGGTTGCCGCGGCTGGCCCCGTCGGCGGTGAGCAGCCCGCCGTCACCGGTGCGCCGTACGGCTCGGCGCTGGAGTTCGACGGCGCTGCTCGGGCGGTTGCAGACCATCACCTCGCCGGTGTCCTTCTCGTACCAGCGGAAGGCGGGGACGTCGTGGTTGGTTCCGTGCAGGATGCCGAGCTGGCTGGCGCCGGTCTGGCTGGACCAGTCGGTGCGCCAGGGGGTGAGCCGGTGGGTGGCCTGCCCCTCGTCGGCGCCGAGCCATCGGGCTACGGTCGGCATCAGCCCCTCGTCCACCGCGTTCCGCAGCACGTCGTGACCGACGCCGTCGAGTTGGACGACGACGGTGCCGGGGGTCGACGAGCAGGGCGGCAGCCGTCTGCGGCGGCGGTCGGCGAGCCGGTGGAGCCGGCGCCGGTAGGCGTCGTCGTCGCGCACGGCGAGGGCGGCGCCGGTGGCGGAGGCGACCGCGGACATCACCGCGGCCACGATGACGGCGGTCTCGGGGGCCGCCTCGGCCTGGCCGGAGGGGGTGATGCGCAGGGCCAGCAGGAGCAGTGAGCCGTTGAGGAAGAACACCAGCAGCCCGAGGACCAGCGCGGGCACGAGCAGCAGCAGCCGGACGAGCAGCGGCCACACCACGGCGGACAGCACACCGAAGGCTCCCGCGCCGAGCGCGGCGGTCACGGCGACGGTGGTGGCGCTGTCGCCGTCGGGCGACTGCAACCGGAAGTCCGGCAGGATCCCGGCGAGCACGAGCAGGGTGACCGTGGAGACGGCCCACACCGCGACACTGCGCCCGACCTGACTGGCGACCCGCCGCCACCGCCGCCCGCCACCCATGCCGGCACATCCTCCGTTCCCGCCCCCGCCCCGCGCCTCCACGCGGACCGACTCCAGCTTGTCACACACCCCCACAAACCCCCGTGACCTGTGGTAACACCCATCAGCACGGACCGCCGCCAGGCGGTCAGCGACGTACCCGCCCTCAGCCCCGCCGTGCCGACGGCGCCGAGCGGTCGGACGCGCCGGATCCCCAGCCCGCCGGAGCCGGCCACTCCCCCTTTCGTCGCCCTGGCCCGCCTCCGCACGACCGCCCCGCTCGCACGACCGCCCCGCTCACAGCACCGGCGTACGACGGAGCCGACCGGCTGGTGTGCGGCCATCGGCCCATGTGGCCGGGCCGTCGTCGATGGACGGCTGAAGGGACCGGGGGCTTGGTCAGCGGCCGTCGTAGCCGGCGGTCGGCATGGAGAGGCGGCGGTGTACGTGGGCCTTCATCTGCGCGTCGTACGCGGGCTCGGCCTGGCCCACCGTCTCCACCCGGACCCCGCGTCGCGCGCACTCCGCGGTGAACTCCTCCACGGAGGACAGCGCCCGCTCCAGCACCCGCCGGCTGGGCGCGACGAACAGGTCCACGCCCGGGCGCACTCCCTCCCACAGGGCGCAGTGGTCGGCCCGCAGCCCCCGGACGAGCAGTTCCCGCGCGATCACGTAGCCGCGCTCGGCCGCCCAGCGGGCGCACATCGCGTGCTGGCTGCGCGAGTCCACCAGGAAGGGGTCGTCGTTCAGCTCCTCCAGGGGCGTCAGGCTCGCGATCGCCGTGACGCGGACGGCCACCGGAGCGCCCCCGCCGGGGGCATCCCGCACTTCTCCCATGGCGTCCCCCCTCACCTCCGGGTTTCCGCCGCCGACCCTACTCCTGCCCGTAGGCTCAGGGGGAGTCGCACGAAGGAGGCAAAGGAGTGCCGGTGGAGATCACCTGGTGGGGTCACGCCACCTGCACGGTCGAGGACTCGGACGTCCGCGTGCTGACCGATCCCCTGTTCGCCCGCCGGCTCGCGCACCTGCGCCGCCGCCGCGGCGCTCAACCGCCGCCCACCGCCTGGCACGCGGACGTGGCCCTGGTCTCCCATCTGCACGCCGACCATCTGCACGTACCCTCGCTGGCCCGGCTGGAGCCGGGCACCCGCCTGCTGGTACCCCGGGGCGCTCTCGGGGCGGTCGCGGGTCTGCGCCGGCTCGCCCACCTGCGCATCACCGAGGTGACGCCCGGTGACCGGGTCGAGGTCGGCGGTGTCGTCGTACGGGCGGTGCCGGCCCGGCACGACGGGCGGCGGCTGCCGGTCGGGCGGCACCGCTCGCCGGCGCTCGGCTACGTCGTCGAGGGCGAGGCGCGGACGTACTTCGCCGGGGACACCGACCTGTTCGAGACGATGGCCGAGGAGGTCGGCCCGGTCGACGCGGCGCTGCTGCCGGTGGGCGGCTGGGGACCGTACCTCGGCGCGGGGCATCTGGACGCGGGGCGGGCGGCGCAGGCGCTGGCCCGGCTGGCGCCGGGGAGCGCAGTGCCGGTGCACTACGGCACGTACTGGCCGATCGGGATGGACGCCGTGCGCCCCCATGAGTTCCATGCGCCGGGTGACGAATTCGCGCGCCTCGCCGCCGAGCGTGCGCCGGGGGTCGCGGTGCACCGGCTCGGGCACGGGGAGAGCGTGCGCCTGGAGGGCGCCCGGTGATACGGATCACCGCCGCCGTGACCTCGGTGGTGCCGCCGGAGTCCACCCAGCAGGCGCTCGGGTATCCCTCGCTGTTCCTGCTGGTGCTGATCGGGGCGTTGGTGCCGGTGGTGCCGACGGGCGCGCTGGTCAGTTCGGCGGCGGTGGTCGCCCTGCACCAGACGGCGCCGTTCTCGCTGGCGCTGGTGTTCCTGACGGCGTCGCTGGCCGCGTTCCTCGGGGACGCGGCGCTGTACTGGCTGGGGCGGCGCGGGCTGGGGTCGCGGAACGGATCGCGCTGGCTGGAGGCGATCCGCACGCGCGCCCCGGAGGACCGGCTGGCGCAGGCACAGCGCAAGCTGACCGAGCACGGGGTCGCGGTGCTGGTCCTGTCCCGTCTCGTCCCGGCGGGCCGCATACCGGTGATGCTGGCCTGCCTGCTGGCGAAGTGGCCGCTGCGCCGCTTCTCCCGCGGCAACCTCCCCGCGTGCCTGGCCTGGGCGGTGACGTACCAGCTGATCGGCATCCTCGGCGGCTCCCTGTTCGCGGAGCCCTGGGAAGGCGTGGTCAGCGCGATCGCGCTGACCGTCCTGCTGGGCGCCGCCCCCTCCGTCTGGCGCCGCCTGCGCCGGCTGATTCCGGTCCACCGCTCGCACTGACCTCGGCGGGGACTCCGAGCCGCCCGCCGCCGCGCCGCTACTCCAGGACCCGCGAGGCGCCCACCGGCAGGTCCCACAGCCGTTCCCGGGGAAGGCCGGCCTCCTGCCAGGCCCTGCGGACCCGGGTCAGGGGTTCCAGGAGGGGTTCGGCGGAGAGGACGAAGGTGCCCCAGTGCATGGGCGCCATGTGCCGGGCGCCGAGGTCCTGCACAACCTGGACGGCTTCCTCCGGATCGCAGTGGACGTCGCTGAGCCACCAGCGGGGGTCGTAGGCGCCGATGGGGAGCAGGGCCAGGTCGATGCCGGGGTAGCGGCGGCCGATGCGGGAGAACCAGTGGCCGTAGCCCGTGTCGCCCGCGAAGTACACGCGCTGCCCGTCGGGGTCGGTGAGCACCCAGCCGCCCCACAGACTGCGGCAGGTGTCGGTGAGGGTGCGCTTGGACCAGTGGTGGGCGGGGACGAAGTCGAGGCGGACTCCGGACAGTTCGGCCGCCTCCCACCAGTCCAGTTCGGTGACGCTGGTGAACCGGCGCCGCTGGAACCAGCGGCCGAGTCCGGCCGGCACGAACACCGGGGTGTCGCGCGGGAGTCGGCGCAGGGTGGGCGCGTCCAGGTGGTCGTAGTGGTTGTGGCTGACGACGACCGCGTCGACGGGCGGCAGCGCCTCCCAGGCCACGCCGACGGGCGTGACCCGGGCCGGGGTGCCGATGATGCGGCGGGACCACACCGGGTCGGTCAGCACGGTCAGCCCGCCGATCCGGACCACCCAGCTCGCGTGCCCCGCCCAGGTGACGGCGACGGTACGGGTGTCCACTCGGGGCAGCTCGGCGGGCCGGTACGGCAGCAGCGGGATGTCGGCGAGTGCCTCCTTGTCCGGCCGCAGGGCGCCCTCGCGGGCGAACCGGGCGAAGGCCTTCAGGCCGGGCAGCGGGGCGGTGAGCCGGTCGTGGAAGGTGCGCGGCCACACCCGCCGCTCCCCCAGCCGCCGGGGTTCGGCCAGCGGCGGGAACGGGGCGGGCGGGGAGGTCAGGAGGGACGGGACCGCGGGATCGTCGGTCTCCTGGGCGTTGGTGCTCGCGGACTGGGCGGTGGTGCTCGTGGACGTGGTCGACTCGGACTGCTGCGTCATCGAGGAGGCTCCCATCGCTGAGCGTCGTCGCGGAGATCGTCGAGTACCGACCTCAAGGAGAGCAATGCGCGTTGCACGTGTGGCAGTTCCAACGGCTCGGGGGACAGGAGGCATTCCGCGCGTTCCTCGTCGGTGCGGCCGAGGAGTTCCGCGGTGGACAGCCGCACGCGCAGCGCGCCGAGGTCGTCGCCGAAGCGGTGGCCGCCGTGCACGGGCAGTTCCAGGCGGGTGGTGAGGAAGTCCTCCAACTCCTGTGCGTCGCCGACCGCGTGGGCGTCGAGCGCGGAGCGCAGCGGGCCGAGGTCGGCGTACAGGTGGCGGCCGGCCTGCGGCGGCCGGACGAGCGCGCCCGCGGCGACCACTGCCGCGTGGACGGCCCGCGCCACGCGCGCGTGCAGGCGTACCGAGGCCGCCAGGCGCGCGGTGACCGGCCCGGGTTCGTCCAGGACGTAAACAGCCGCGGCGGCGACCGGTTCGGCGACGCGGGCGTCCAGTGCGGTGAGGACGTCGAGCACGCGCGCGTGCAGGGCCTCGCCGGTGGCGCCTGCGGGGAAGCGGGCGATCGCGGCGGGCCAGCCGGCGGGCAGGAAGGCGCCGGCGAGGTCGGTGACGACGGTGACCCGGTCGGGCAGCATCTCGGCCGGGCTGAGCAGCACCGTCTCGTGCGGCGCGTGCACGGTGTCGCGCCAGGTCTCGTCGCTGACCAGGTGCAGTCCCTCGGCCGTGGCGGCCTCGACGGTCTCGTGCAGCACCTCCGGCGGTGCCACGGTGGCGGTGGGGTCGTCGGCGACGGACAGCACGAGCAGCCGGGGGTCGCCGCCCTCGGCGCGGACTCTGCGGACGGTCTCCAGCAGGGCGTACGGGTCGGGGACGCCGCCGCACTCGGCCGGCGTCGCCACGGGGAAGGCGGGGCTGCCCAGCAGGCGCGCGTACGGCGCCCACCAGGCCGCGCAGGGCCGGGGCACCAGGACGTCGCCGCCGAGCGTGGCGGTCAGCGCGAGCAGCAGGGCGGGCGCGCCGGGTGCGGCCGCCACCCGGCCGGGCCGGGTGTGCAGCCCGCGTCGCAGCCAGTACCCGCTGGCGGCGTCCAGCAGTTCGGTGCCGCCGCCGATCGGTCCGCGCCGGGTCCGGTTCGCGGCCCCGGCGAGCGCGGCGGACACCTCCGGCAGCACCGGGAGTCCGTCGTCGGGGAGAGCCGACGGACCGTAGCGGACGGGGCCGTGGCCTTCCGGGTCCGTCCGCCGCATGGGTACCTCCGCGAAGTCCCTGATGCCGTGTGGCGCCGCCGAGTCGTGCCGCTGGTCCGTCCCGGCCACGTGCGCCCGGTCCACCGCCCGGTCTCCGGGGCGGGTCCGTCCGCACGGCGCCGGCCGTGCCTCCGGGGCTCCGTGTACCCAGGGCGGCGCCGTCCCAAGGCCACCAGGCCGGGTCGGGCAGGTCACGCGGGCCCGCGTCCCCGCAGGGCGTCCGGCTGCCCGGTCAGCCGCCGGCCCGCCGGCGCCGCCACACCCGGTGGCCCGCCCCGCCGAGCGCCGCCGCGATCAGCGCGCCGCCGCCGATCAGGGTCGGCAGGGAGGCGGTGAACGAGCCACCCGCACCGGCCTGCACACCGTGCTGCGCCGCCTCGCGGGAGGGGTCGCGGCCCGCGGCCGGGCCGCGGCCCGCTTCGGTGCCGGACTGACCGCGGGAGGCGTCCCACGAGCCGTCGCCCCGGGACGGGCCGCCGGAGTCCGGACCACGGGACGGGGCGTGGGAGGGGTCCCGGGAGCCCTGCGGACGGGAGGGGTCGTAGGAGGCGTTGGGACCGGGCGGGACCTGGAGTCCGAACGAGTCCCGCGACCGGGAAGGGTCGAAGGAGGCGTTGGGACCCGGCAGGACCTGGAGTCCGAACGAGTCCCGCGACCGGGAGGGATCGTAGGAGGCGTTGGGACCCGGCAGGAGCTGAGGTCCGAGCGAGTCCTGCGACCGGGAAGGGTCGAAGGAGCCGTTGAGGTCCGGCGCGACCTGGGTGCGGGAAGGGTCGTAGGTGGGTACGTCGCGGAACGTCCCGCGCGCCGGACTGCCCGAAAACTGACCGGAGGCCGGGTCGCGGGGCAGGGTCTGCGCGGACTGACCCGAGGCCGGGTCACCGGGCGTGGACTCCCCGAACCGACCCGAACCCAAGTCACCGGACGCAGACTCCCCAAACCGACCCGAGCCGGAGTCACCGGACGCAGACTCCCCGAACCGACCCGAACCTGGCTCACCGGACGCAGACTCCCCGAACCGACCCGAGCCCGGCTCACCGGACGCAGACTCCCCGAACCGACCCGAACCCGGCTCACCGGACGCAGACTCCCCGGGCCCGGGGCGGAACGGGTCGTTGGCCGGCGTGTCCTGGAGGACCGGGTCCTGCGACGCGTCCGCCGGGGCCCGGGCCGGCGCCGCGGCCTCCGTGTCACCGACGGCGCCCCGGGACGGCCTGACGCGGGCAGCGGCTGACGGGACCGCGCCCCCGGACGGCCTGGCGCGGGCAGCGTCCGACGCGACCGCGGACGGCCCGCCGCGCCTGCCCGCGCCGGATCCGGATGCCGGCGCGCAGGCCTCGGGCTCGGCGCGCAAGGCGTCACCGCCGTCCGGGCCGCACACGGCGGTGACCGCGGCGCCCTCGCCGGCCCGCGGGGCGTGGGCGGTGCGCGCCGCCTGCCGCAGGGCGGGGGGACGAGCGTGCGAGCCGGAGACCGGGCTCGCGAGGGCGGCCGACGCGGCGCCGCCCGCTATGACTCCGGCCAGGACGGCGACGGGCAGGGCGCGGGGGACGGTACGGCGCATGAGCGGGGCTCCTTGGAACCGACGACGGCTGACGGCACGGGTTCGTGCCCTTCGCTGCCATCACAGCCGCTGGGACCGCGAGTCGCGCGCGGGCCGAGCCCCATTGGCGGGACACCGACGACCTATCGGGTGACGCCGGCGGCCCGCCCCGGAGGGGCCCCTGGGAAGCGGGTCCGCCCCGGAGGCGGGCCGCCCCTACACGCCCTCCCGCATCACCTGCTCCCGCAGCCGGTCGCAGCACCGGCTGATCAGCCGGGACACGTGCATCTGCGAGATGCCCAACTGCTCGGCGATCCGGCTCTGCGTCATGTCGCCGAAGAACCGCATGTACAGGATGGTCCGCTCCCGTTCGGACAGCGCCGCCAGCCGCGGCCTGACCGACTCGCGGTCCACCACCGTGTCCAGGGCCGGGTCGGGCGAGCCCAGGGTGTCGCGCAGGGAGTAGCCGTCCTCGCTGCCGGGCAGTTCCGCGTCGAGCGAGAGGGCGGTGAAGCTCTCCAGCGCCTCCTGTCCGATCCGCACCTCCTCCTCGCTGAGGTGCGCGTGCTCGGCGATCTCGGCGACGGTGGGGCCGCGGCCGGAGATCGTCCGGGAGAGGTCCTGGGAGGCGAAGCGGACCCGGTTGCGCAGTTCCTGCACCCGGCGCGGGACGTGCACCGTCCACATGTGGTCGCGGAAGTGCCGTTTGATCTCACCGGTGATGGTGGGTACGGCGTAGCTCTCGAAGGCGTTGCCCCGCTCGGGGTCGTAGCGGTCGACCGCCTTGACCAGGCCGAGCGCGGCGACCTGGCGCAGGTCCTCGGGACTCTCGCCGCGGCTGCGGAACCGGCCGGCGAGCCGTTCGGCCATCGGCAGCCAGGCCTGGACGATCTCGTCGCGGACCTCGTTCCGCCGCCGCCCCGGGGGGAGTGCGGCAAGCCCGCGGAAGGCTTCCGCGGTGTCGGGGGCGTCGTCGTGGGGGTGGTGCCTGGCGCTCGCTCGCGTTGGCATGGTGCGTCGCAGCTCCCTCGGGGTCCTCTCGGGCGGACGGTCACCGTGGGAGCGCGAGGCGTGAACCGGACGGCCGCACGTGGCGGCGTGTCGCGCCGCTTCCACGGGCGTGCCTCCGGTCCGAAGCACTGGCTCCGCGCCTGCCCCCCGTCCCGGCGCCCAAACACGGCGCCGCGGCAGGGCGGGATTCCGGCCGCCCCTCGGGTGTCATCCCGTCCCGGAAAACCGGTGTCGGCTTCCCCCGCACGGGTACGCGGTGGCCACCCCCGACGATCTGGAGGGAGACATGCAGCGAGGCAGTGACCGGCTGAGTGTCCACCGTGACGACGAGATGAAGCACGAGTTGCAGGGACTGCTCAGGTCCGGCCATCCCACGCGGAGCGAGGAGTGGCACGACCCGGAGCCGACCGCCGAGGACGATCCGGAGGTGTGGGGCGGACCGGTGGCGCCGGGCGGCTCCCGGGCGTCCCTGGAGACCGTCCGCCTGGAGCTGGCCAGGATCCTGGGCCGCAGTGCCTTTCCCGCGGGTCCGGGCGAGCTGACCCGCCTGCTCCGGCGCAAGAACGCGCCCGACAAGCTGATCGAGGCGCTCCAGCGGCTGCCCCACAAGGCGCGCTACGCCAATGTGCAGGAGCTGGCCCGGGAACTGACGCACACCGAGACGCCCGCGCGGGAGGAGCGCGCGTAGGCCCGTGCCCGGGGGCGCCGCGGCCGGCGCCAGGAGAAAAGCGCCCCGGGGACGGCAGGGCCCGTCCCCGGGGCGGCGAAAGGACGTTGAGGCATCATGCGCATCGCATTTCTGACCGCGCCCGAGGGCGTGGAACAGGTCGAGCTCACCGAACCGTGGAAGGCGGCGAAGGACGCCGGTCACGAGACCGTGCTCGTGTCGACCGAGTCCGGGGAGATCCAGGCCTTCGACCACCTGGACAAGGCGGACAGGTTCCCCGTGGACGCGGTCGTCGGCGAGGCCGCCCCGGAATCCTTCGACGCGCTGGTCCTGCCGGGCGGCGTCGCCAACCCGGACTTCCTGCGGACGGACGAGAGGGCGGTGGCGTTCGTGGGGGCGTTCTTCGAGCAGGGCCGTCCGGTGGCCGCGATCTGCCACGCGCCGTGGACGCTGGTCGAGGCGGATGTCGTACGGGGCCGGGTGCTGACCTCGTGGCCGAGTCTGCGGACGGACATCCGCAACGCGGGCGGCATCTGGGTCGACGAGCAGGTGAAGATCTGCGACCACGGCCCGAACAAGCTGATCACCAGCCGCAAGCCGGACGATCTGAAGGCGTTCTGCGAGGCCTTCCTCGACGTCCTCACCGAGAAGGCCGGCTGACCCTCCGGCACCGGGACGTCCTTCAGATGCGGGGAGTCGCGGACTCCCCGCATCCGCGTTCCCGGGCCCCCTCGCGGGTGCGGCCGGCGGCGACCGGGCGGCGCGGGTTGCGGCGCAGGTACTCGCCCTCGAGCTGAGCCATGCGTTCGTTGTGGGCGCGCAGCGCGTCGTTCGAGCCGTACAGCAGCGTGTCGTGGCGCGTGCGGTGGATCGTCTCCAGCTCCTTCATCAGCTGCTGGTCGTCCAGCCGTCCCGGGTCGACTCCGGTCATGGTGGTGCCCCGTTCGTCGTGTTCGTACCTGCGGTCCGGGTACCCGCCCGGCGTGCGGCGCCACCGAACGGTCTCCGGGAGGGAGCCATGGATCTCGCCTTTCTGCATCCACTGTACGAACACCCGGGCCCCTGGGCCTCCGTGTACGTCGACACCTCGCGGCACGCGGAGGACACGGCCCACCAGCTGGAGCTGACGGCCCGGGCCATGGGGCGCGAGCTGGCGCGGCAAGGCGCGGACGAGGCCACCTGCCGAGCGGTGGAGGAGGCCGTACGAGAGTTTCGCCATCTCCCCGATCCGCATGGGCGGGTGCTGTTCGCGCGGGACGGCGCGGTCGTGCTCGACCCGCTGCTGGCCCGTCCGCCGCGGGGCGGCAGCCGGGCGGAGTGGGCGCCGCTGCCGCGCGTGGCGCCGCTGCTGGACCTGGCGGGTGAGGACCCGGTCGCGATCGTCGCGTACGTCGACCGCAGGGGCGCGGACTTCGAGCTGCGCAGCTCGCTGGGCCGGGAGGACGCGGGGACGGTGGTGGGGCTGGAGTGGCCCATTCACCGGACGGCGAGCGCGGACTGGTCGGAACGGCACTTCCAGCTGAAGGTGGAGAACACCTGGGAGCACAACGCGGCGGAGATCGCGGACGCGCTCAGCGTCTGCCAGGAGGAGACGGACGCCGACCTGCTGGTCCTGGTCGGCGACGACCGGGAGCGGCGCGAGGTGCGCGGGCGGCTGCCGAAACGGCTGCACGACCGCGTGGCGGAGGCCCCCCACGGCACCGGCAGCCGGCTGCTGGACGAGGACGTGGAACGGATCCGCGCCGAGCACGTGCACCAGCGTGTCGAGTCCGAGCTGGACCGGTTCCGGGCGGCCCGGACACCGGACGACGAGGGCCGGTCGGGGGCCGCCGAGGGGGTCTCCGCGCTGGTCGAGGCGGCCCGCGAGCACCGTCTTGAGGAACTGCTGATCCGCCCGGACGGCGCCGACGCCCACCGCGAGGTGTGGATCGGCGAGGACGCCGACCAGCTGGCCGTGCGCCGTACGGAGCTGAAGACCCCCGGCGAGCGGTACTGGCACTCCTGGCCGGCCCGGGCCGACGACGCCCTGCTCCGCTCGGCGGTCCGTCAGGACGCCACGGCCCTGTCGCTGGACCCGGCCGCCGCCGGCGAGGACGTGCCGGCGGGCGGGCTGGGCGCCGTCCTGCGCTGGAAGTGAGCGGCCCGGCGGCGGGCGGGCGTGGTCACCGCTCCCGTCGCACCCGCCGTTCGTCCCACACCGGCTCCGGGGTCTCGCGGACCCGGCCGTCGCTGCCGAAGACCAGGAACCGGTCGAAGGAGCGGGCGAACCAGCGGTCGTGGGTGACCGCGAGGACCGTGCCCTCGAAGGCTTCCAGGCCTTCCTGGAGGGCCTCGGCGGAGTCCAGGTCGAGGTTGTCGGTCGGCTCGTCCAGGAGCAGGGCGGTGGCGCCCGCCAGCTCCAGCAGCAGGATCTGGAACCGGGCCTGCTGACCGCCGGAGAGCCGGTCGAAGGTCTGTTCGGCCTGGCCGGTCAGTTCGTAGCGGCGCAACCGGGACATCGCGGCGCCGCGGTCCTGGGAGTGCTCCTTCCACAGGATGTCCAGCAGGGTGCGGCCCACCAGCTCGGGGTGTGCGTGGGTCTGGGCGAAGTGCCCGGGGACCACCCGCGCGCCGAGCTTCCACGCGCCGGTGTGCGCCACGTCCTCGCCGGCCAGCAACCGCAGGAAGTGCGACTTGCCGGAGCCGTTGGAGCCGAGCACCGCGACGCGTTCGCCGTAGAAGACCTCCAGGTCGAAGGGCTGCATCAGGCCGGTCAGCTCCAGGCCCTGGCAGGTGACGGCCCGGACGCCGGTGCGGCCGCCCTTCAGGCGCATCCGGATGTCCTGCTCACGGGGCGGCTCCGGCGGCGGACCGGCCTCCTCGAACTTGCGCAGCCGGGTCTGGGCGGCCTGGTAGCGGGAGGCCAGTTCATGGCTGACGGTGGCGGCCTGCCGCAGGTTCAGCACCAGCTTCTTCAGCTGCGCGTGCTTCTCGTCCCAGCGCCTGCGCAACTCCTCGAAGCGGGCGAAGCGCTGGCGCCTGGCCTCGTGGTAGGTGGCGAATCCGCCGCCGTGCACCCAGGCGTCGGCGCCGGCCGGGCCCGGTTCGAGGGAGACGATCCGGTCGGCGGCGCGGGCGAGGAGTTCACGGTCGTGGGAGACGAAGAGCACCGTCTTGCGGGTCTCCTTCAGACGCTCCTCCAGCCAGCGCTTGCCGGGCACGTCGAGGTAGTTGTCCGGCTCGTCGAGCAGCAGCACCTCGTCCGTGCCGCGCAGCAGCGCCTCCAGCACCAGCCGCTTCTGCTCGCCGCCGGACAGCGTGCGCACCTGCCGCCACTGCGCCTTCTCGTAGGGCATGCCGAGCGCGGCCGTGGTGCACATGTCCCACAGCGTCTCGGCCTCGTAGCCGCGTGCCTCCGCCCAGTCGGCCAGCGCCTGCGCGTACCGGAGCTGGGCGGCCTCGTCGTCGACGGTCATGATGGCGTGCTCGGCCGTGTCGACGGCCCGCGCGGCCTCCCTCACCCGCGGCGGCGCGACCGACACGAGCAGGTCGCGCACGGTCGTCTCGTCCCGCACCGACCCCACGAACTGCCGCATCACGCCGAGACCGCCGCCGACGGTCACGGTGCCGCCGTGCGGCTTCAGCTCGCCGGAGATCATGCGGAGCAGGGTGGTCTTGCCGGCGCCGTTCGGTCCGACGAGGGCCACGGCGGCCCCCTCTCCCACCCGGAAGGACACATCGCCGAGCAGCGTCCTCCCGTCGGGGAGGTTGTACTCCAGGTGCGCGGCTTCCAGATGTCCCATGGTCAGGCATTCTGGTCGGCGCCGTACGGGACGGGCAAACGCTTATCCGAAGTCCACGGGCCGTCCGGTCGGGCCACTCTCCCGCGCCGGGGTGACGACCGCGTCCGCCCACGTCAGGGCCGTCCATCCGGCGTCGGCCGAGCCCTGGAGGACCACCACGCCGGTGTTCTCCAGGGGGTGGGTGGCGGCGAACTCCGCGTCGAGGTTGCGGGCGCGGACCGCGGTCCACAGGCGGATGGCCGCGCCGTGACTGACCATGGCGACGGTTCCGGCGCCGTCCGCGGCGGCCTCGGCGACGACCGCGTCGTAGCGGGCCAGCACCTCGGTGCCGCTCTCGCCGCCGGGCATGCGCGTCCGGGTGTCACCGGCGGCCCAGCCCAGCAGCGTGCGCATGTAGACCTGCCCGCGCTCGGAGTCGCCCGGCTCCGTCTCCAGGTCGCCCGCCGACACCTCGCGGATGCCGTCGCGGACGATCACGTCGAGTCCGCGGGCGGCGGCCAGGGGCCGGGCGGTGAGCTGGGTGCGGACCAGCGTGGAGACGTAGAGCGCTTCGATGTCCTCGCCGGCCAGTGCCCGCGGCAGCGCGGCCGCCTGCTGTTCGCCGAGCCCGGTCAGGCCCGGCCCGGGGATCCGCGTGTCCAGCAGGTGGCCCACGTTGGAGGGGGTCTGGGCATGGCGGATGAGGAGCAGACGCATACAAGGGTCCCTGAAGACGGCCGGTGCCGCCCCGCGCACACAAGAAACGGCGACTTCAGGGTAACGGTCCCCGTATGAGCCCAGACGTCGACCTCACCGTCCCGAAGACCGGCGCCCGCGCCGTCCTGAAGCGCCTGACGGCCCTGGACGGCCGGCTGTTCGAGTTCGCGGCCGAGCGCCGCTGGCCCGGTGCCGGACCCGTGCTGCCGAGGCTGAGCCGGGCCGCGAACCACGGCGTGCTGTGGTGCGCGGCGGCGGCCGCCATCGGCGCGAGCCGCACCCCGAGGGCCCGCCGGGCCGCCGTCCGCGGCCTGGCCTCCCTGAGCCTGGCGTCCCTGACCGTCAACACCCTGGGCAAACGCTCGGTGCGCCGCGACCGGCCGGTCCTGGACCCCGTCCCGATCATGCGGCGGCTCAAGCGGCAGCCGTTCACCACGTCCTTCCCGTCCGGGCACGCGGCGTCCGCGGCCGCCTTCGCGACCGGCGTCGCCCTGGAGTCCCCGGCCTGGGGGGCGGCGGTGGCCCCGGTCGCCGCGTCGGTGGCGCTCTCGCGCGTCTACACCGGCGTCCACTTCCCGAGCGACGTGCTGGCGGGTGCCGCACTGGGCGCGGGCGTCGCGTTCGCGGTACGCGCCCTGGTGCCCACCCGCGCCCAGACCGGCCCGCCGCCCCGCCCCCGCGCCGACCTGCCGGCGCTGCCCGGCGGCGCGGGCCTGGTACTGGTGGCCAACCGGGCCTCCGGCACCGCGGACCGCGCCGGCGCGCTGCGGGACGTACTGCCGGAGGCGGACGTCGTCGAGTGCGAGCCGGAGGAGGTCCGGGCCGAGCTGGAGAAGGCGGCGGACCGCGCCCGGGTGCTCGGGGTGTGCGGCGGCGACGGCACCGTGAACGCGGCCGCCGAGATCGCCCTGCGCCGCGGCCTGCCGCTCGCGGTGCTGCCCGGCGGCACGCTGAACCACTTCGCCTACGACCTCGGCGTGGAGGACGCCCGGGCCCTCGGCCGGGCCCTGGAGCACGGTCACGGCGTGCGCGTGGACGTGGGCCACTTCCGCTCCGGGAGCAAGCGGGGCGTCTTCCTCAACACCTTCAGCCTCGGCCTGTACCCGGAGCTGGTGCGCGAGCGCGAGCGCTGGTCCGGCCGGATCGGCAGCTGGCCGGCCGGGGTGCTGGCGGCGCTGAACGTGCTGCGCGCCGACCGCCATCCGCTGCGGGCGGTGGTGCGGGGCCGCGCCCACCCGCTGTGGCTGCTGTTCGCCGGAAACGGGACGTACCACCGCATGGGGCTCGCGCCGGGCCGTCGGCTCGACCTGACGGACGGGAAGCTCGACGTCCGGGTGGTGCACGGGGGCCGCAGGCCGGCGCTGCGCCTGCTGTCCGCGGCCCTGGCCGGCCCGCTGACGCGGTCCCCCGCCCACGCCGCGGTCCAGGTGAGCCGGCTGCGCCTGACCGGTGTCGAGCCCGGCACACTGCTCGCCCACGACGGCGAGGTGATGGAGGCGGAGGACGAGCTGTGGCTGGAGAAGCTGCCCGAGGCGCTGGCGGTGTACCGGCCGCTGCCAGGAGACTGACCACCCGTCCACCGTCTGTCCGGATGCTGAAATCGGGGTCTCACCATCCGGCACGGAGGCGTACCGTGATCCGTACCGCCCGGGGCCGCGGGCCCACGGGGTCAGGGGACGAGAAGGGGTACAGCCATGCCGAAGCGGGAGACGGCCGTCTACACGCACGGGCACCACGAGTCCGTGCTGCGTTCGCACACCTGGCGCACCGCCGCCAACTCCGCGGCCTACCTGCTCGGCTCGCTCCGGCCGCACATGAAGATCCTCGACATCGGCTGCGGTCCCGGCACCATCACCGCCGACCTGGCGGCCCTCGTCCCCCAGGGGCACGTCACGGGTGTCGACCGGGCGCCCGGCGTCCTGGAGCAGGCCCGCGCCACGGCCGCCGGGCGCGGCCTGGCCAACGTCGACTTCGCGGTGGCCGACGTCCACGCCCTCGACCACCCCGACGACACGTTCTGCGTCGTCCACGCCCACCAGGTGCTCCAGCACGTGGGCGACCCCGTGCAGGCGCTGCGCGAGATGCGGCGGGTGACGAAGCCGGGCGGGTACGTCGCCGTCCGCGACGCGGACTACGCGGCGATGACCTGGCACCCGCGGGCGCCGGGGCTGGACGACTGGCTGGACCTGTACCGGCGGGTCGCGCGCGCCAACGGGGGCGAGCCGGACGCCGGACGCCGGCTGCGGTCCTGGGCGCTGGCGGCCGGCTTCACCGACGTCACGGCCACCTCCAGCACCTGGACCTACGCCACCGAGGACGAGCGCGCCTGGTGGAGCGGGCTCTGGGCCGACCGCACCGTGGCGTCGGCGTACGCCGAGCGCGCCGTCGCGGGCGGACACGCGACCGAGGATCGGTTGCGGGCCGTGTCGGCGGCGTGGCGGGAGTGGGGTGAGCGGCACGACGGCTGGTTCGCGGTCCTGCACGGGGAGATCCTGTGCCGCAAGGAAGGCTGATTCGGCAGCTCTCCCCGGACCTCTCCCCCGTTCCCTGTCGTTCGTGAGGCGTCACTCCCGGGGAAGCAGGGGTCCCAGCGGTCCGAGGTCCAGATTCAGGTCCTCGGGCCGCAGCCCGTAGCGGTCGCGCAGCTCGGCCATGCGGTCCTCCAGGAGCATGAGCGTGAGACCGATCCGCTCCTCCTGCTCCTCGCTCAGGTCCCCCTCGTCGAAGCGGCGCAGCGCCTGCCGCTCCATGAGCTGGCGCAGCAGTTCCACCACGGTGAGCACGAGTTTCACCAGGTCCCGCTCGACCGTGTCGGGCTCCAGATCCAGTCGCTTGCGCGGGGGCACGGCTACTCCTCGAAGGGCGACGGCACTTGGGCGTTCACCGAGCTGATCAGCGCGTTCAGGTCGATACGGACGAGGTCCACGTCGGCGATGCGCAGGGTGATGTCCCCGGTGATGACGACACCGCCGGCCAGCAGCCGGTCGAGCAGGTCGACCAGGGCGATCTCACGGCGTTCGACGACCGTCATGCCTCCTCCCCCGCGAAGGAGTACGCCGCCCAGGGCCCGGTGAGTTCCACGCGCAGCCCCGGCACGTCGTCCTTCGTGCGGTCCACGAGTTCCACGAACTCCTCGGAGTCGCCGCGCGGCACCAGGTAGGCGGCGTTGAGCACGTTCCGGCCCGCCGTGCCGCCGGAGAGGGCGGGGTGCTGCGGGGCGTGCAGCCGGGACTCCTCGGCGAAGGCCGAGAGCTGCTCGTGCAGCCGCGTCGCGAAGGTCTCCGCCTTCTGCCACAGGTCCTCGCCCGCCCGGGTCTGCTGCCGCCGCTGCCGCAGGTAGTCCCGGCCCGAGGCGGCCCTGGGCGCGGGCTGCGCGGCCTGCCGGGGCTGCTCGGTCTCGGCGTAGATCTTCACGCCCCACTCCACACGCCCTTCCAGCCGGTCCAGGGTGTGGCGGATGTGGTCCTCGCGGGCCTCGATCATGATGCGCACGGCGCTGTCGTCCCGGAAGACGGTGGCGAGCCTGAGCGGCAGCGGTGTGGTGACGACGGTCAGCGCGTCGATGACGCCCTGGTGGGCGCGGGCGGTGTCGGCGAGCCAGTCGAGGTCCTCCAGATGGGCGCGCAACGGCTCCTCGGCGAAGTCCCGCTCGGGCACCTCGCTGACGACGGCTACCAGGCCGTGGTGGTTGAGCTGCTTGGCCGGAGCGCCCGCCACCCCGGTCAGCTCCGCCTGGAGGGGCGCGCCGAGGGGCCGGCAGACGGCGTAGACGTACCGCAGTCCGGTCATGGTGCCTCCTTGCGGGCACGGTCCTGGTCCACGCGGCCCCGCTCCAGGCGGTCCGGCTCCGGTCGGCCGCGGTCCAGCTCCAGTTCCTCCAGCCGCGCCAGCCGCTCGCGCAGCTCCGCGTTCTCCCGGGCGAGTTCGTCGCGGCGGGCGCGGGACGAGAGCGCCGGGTCGCTCTCCCACCAGTCGATACCCATCTCCTTGGCCTTGTCGACCGAGGCGACGACGAGCCGGAGCTTGACGGTGAGCAGTTCGATGTCGAGCAGGTTGATGCGGATGTCGCCCGCGATGACGATGCCCTTGTCGAGCACGCGCTCGAGGATGTCGGCGAGGTTGGCCCCGCTGCTCGGGCCGTACGGTTCGGGCAGTCGGCTGGGCGTCGTCATCGGCGGCCCCCGCCCTCGGCGTACTCGTACTCGGGCTCCTCTTCTTCCTCGTCCTCGTCCTCGTAGTACTCGGGCTCTTCACCGTCCCCGGGCTCCCCGGGCTCGTACTCCTCGTCCGCCTCCGCCTCGGGCTCCTCCTCGGGCTCCTCCTCGTTCTCTGCCTCTTCGTACTCGCCGTTCCCCTCCTCGGCGTACGGGCCCTCCTCCTCGTTCTCCTCGTACGGCTGCTCCTCTTCCTGGTCCTCGTCCTCGTAGCCGTTCTCCTCCTCGGCCTCCTGCTCCTCCTCGGACACCGCGTCCTCGTGGCTGCGGACGACCTCGCCGTCGCGGATCTCGCCGCGCCAGCCCTCGTCGGCCTCACCCTTGAGGGTGATGAAGCGGGCGTAGTTCTTCAGGTCCAGCCGGGCGCGGCGGCCCTGGGCCCGCCAGATGTTGCCGGTCTTCTCGAACAATCCGCTCGGGTAGTACTCCATGACCAGCAGGACCCGGGTGAGGTTCTCTTCGAGACGGTGGAAGGAGACGACGCCCTTCGTGGTGCCCTTCGCGCCCTCCGACGTCCACTGGATGCGCTGGTCGGCCACCTGCTCGGTGGTGTGGGCCTTCCAGCTTCGGCTGGACCAGAACACCTTCAACTGCCAGTCGGAGGAGGTGTCGTCGGCGCGGCTCGCGCTCTTGACGCCCTTGGCGAAGGTGCTGAAGTCCTGGAACTGGGTCCACTGGTCGTAGGCGGTGCGCAGCGGCACGCCGACATCGACGGACTCGATGATGACGGTGGGCTTGTTGCCCCCGCCGCGCTTGCGCTTGCCCCCACCACCACCGAGGTTCTTCAGCGCGCCCATTACGCTGTCCTTGGCGCGGGAGGCGCCCAGCTCCAGGACCGAGCGCACCGGGCCCTTGCCCTCGGCGACCTTGCGTCCGGCGTCGAGGGCGAGCTTGACGAAGCCCGGGCTGTTGCCCTCGGCAATGTCGTTGAGCATGCCGGTGGTCTCGCCGAGCTTGCGGCCGAAGCCGACCAGGAGCCGCTGGGCCTGGGCGCCGAGGTAGTCCTGCACCTCGGCCTTGAGCCGGTCGGCGGCCTCGCTGTGGGCGAGGTCGCTCAGCGGGCTTTCCTTCACCGCGCCGCGCGCCGCGCCGCCGGCGGCGGAGGTCGCGGATCCGAGGGCCTCGGTCATCGGTCACCACCACCCTTCGGCCGCCGGGAGCGGGCGGCGCGGGTCGCGCCGCCGGCCGCGGCCGTCCTCTTCGCGGCCGTCCTTCCGGCCGCGGTCTTCTTCGCCGCCGTCTTCTTGGCGGGAGCCTTCTTCGCGGCGGCCCTCTTCGTGGGGGCCTTCTTGGCAGGGGCCTTCTTCGCCGCCTCCTTCCGGGCCGGTGCACCCGCCGGCGCCTTCTCGGCGGCCTTCTTCGGCGGCGCCTTCTTCGCCGGCCCCTTCTTCGCGGGGGCCTTCTCGGCGCCTTCCTCGCGGGCCGCTCCGCCCCGGTCCTCGGTCTCGCCCCGGGACTCCCCCTCGGCCTCGCGGCCCTCCCCCCGGTCCTCGTACTCGTCCTCGTACTCGTCCGGGTACGCGTCCTCCTCGGTCTCCTCGTCTGCGTCCTCGGTCTCCTCGTCTGCGCCGGGCTGCGGCACGACGCCCGCGAGGTCGTCGCGGATCTGCGCGGTCCGCCCGTGCAGCCGGTCGGCGAGCGCGGTCATCTGCCGTTCGGCCATGGCCCCCGAAGCCGCCTTGCCCACGCCCTTCAGGTCCTCGCGCAGCTGGTCGCCGATCTCCTTGAGCTGCGGGTTGTTCATCAGCTGCTGGTTGACCAGCTGCGCGATCCCGCTCGGACCGAGGTTCAGCTTCTTTCCGGCCACCAGGCTGCCCAGTGTGAGGGCGAGTTTCGCCTTCTTCGTCCGTCCCAGGAGGTAACCGGCCCCTATCGCGAGGCCGAGTCCCACTTTGTTCATCGTGCCGTCCCCTCGCCTGTTCCCTCGCCTGTTCCCTCGCCTGTCCCCGTGCCTGAGCGCAGGCCGGTCTCCAGCCGGTCGAGAAGCTCGTCCTCCCTGCGGTCGAACTCCTCGGCGCTGATCTCACCGGCTTCCAACTGCTCTTCCAGCCGGGCGAGTTCGGCCTGCACCGTGGCCGGGTCGTAGTAGATGCGCTCGGCCTCGCGCAGTACCTGCCGGATCGCCCACGCGCTTCCGCGCGCCGGCGCGAACGGCAGCAGCAGCACTTCGGAGATGAGTCCCATGACGTCACTCCGCTCCTGTGTCGGCTCCGGCCGTGGTGCTGGCGGGTTCGGCGGGGCCGGGTTCGACGAAGCTGTAGGGCGGCAGGGGGCCGTTGACCC